>NZ_JAVJQP010000135.1:0-48794 GCF_040218875.1 Coleofasciculus sp. D1-CHI-01 | reverse complement strand
CAGTTCTGATGGGTAGGAAGAGTGTCTAGAACAATAAACCCTTCATAACATTGGCGAAGTGAACCACTCGCAAGAGATGAACTTCATCTAGTTCAAACCAATGACAAAAGTGCTAGTAGTTAACAAAGATAGTAGACCATTTGGTACAACTCAGGTGCGATGTCAACCTCTTAATTTAGAGCAAACACGAAGAAATAGACGTTCTATCCAACCCTATTTATGGAGAAAAGGAATTTGTGAACAACTTACATCCTGACTCGCATTCATCTACGCTTGATTCAAAGAATACAAGACGTAGATGAATGCGAGATCCGGCTAAAGAAGAAGGGAGATTTGCATGAGCATTACGGTTACTGGCAAAATCGAACACAAGGATATTGGCGTCGGGACTTGGGCATTGGTTGCCGATGCTGGAGAAACCTATGAACTTCAGGATGTCCCCGATGAGTTACAGCAACCTAACTTGAATGTGAAGGTACAAGGAGAGGTGCGAGAGGATGTCATGACGATGGCTATGATTGGTCCAGTCCTACAAGTGCAGTCCTTTGAGGTGATATCGCAATCGCCATAGCGGTTAGGACGAATCTTATGGTAGAGACGTTCCGGCGGAACGTCTCTACTTGTATATCAACCTTTACGTGGATCTAAAAACTGAGTTTATTTTGATTTTTTGTAACAAAATATTAATATTTTGTTTGGTCTAGTTTCCTGTCTCTGTATAATGCTGTTGGTGAATATAAACAGTTAAATAGGATACAGAATTTATGGTGACGGGTTTGCCAAAAGATTTAGTGGATTGCTCAGAAACTTCAATTTCAAAGTTGCAGCAAGTTCTCCAGCAAAATAGCTTTATCTATGTAGAAACAGAAAACCCCAGTTTTAACTGGATAGAATGGGCTAAATTGGTCACAGGTGAGGCGTTAAAACGGCAATACGGGCAAGAGATATTCCACGTCAAATGGGAATCTAAATTTGTGAACTTGTCCGACGCCCGAGGTCAACGGGTTTTGCTGCCTCACCTCGAAGCCAGCGATTATCAAAACCCACCGAAATATCTAGCGCTTTGGTGCAAGAAGCCGGCGAATTGTGGTGGTGGCATGACCACGTTAGCTTATGTAGAAGGATTTGTCAAGACGCTTACCGAAGCAGAAAAGAAAAAACTCATGGAGACGCGGCACTATTTTGGTGCCTCTGGAGGCGTCCATGCCAACCGCACCGAAGGTGCCATTCATCCCATCTTATCATTTTCGGGGAACAAGCCTATTTTACGGTTTTCTTGCAACTATATTAAATACGGTGACTACAGCCCCGATCCAGAGAACCTCAAGCCCTTTACTCCCGATCCATTTTTGGCAGAAATTACCGACCGATTTATCGACTATTACGAGCAAAATCACCTAGCGATTCGCATGGCACAATACTCCTGTTTGCTTTGGGATAACGAATGTATGGCACATGCCAGAACCACCTATAGTGATGCAACCAGAGAACTAGAACGTATTTTCTTAGGCTAATCCTCCACTGGTTTTTTCGGGGGGAGAATTGCCTTGTATTTTGGGATAATCACTTCACGGGTAAAGTCAGACAACTCTAGGCAAAGCTTAAGAACGCTGGCAAAACGTATAGGAAAGACTGAGACTAATCGGATGAGAATCTTCAATGAATTGGAATCCAATGTGCGAAGCTATAGCCGTTTATTCCCCACGGTGTTTAAGAAGGCACAAGGCGCTATTTTAGAAGATAAACAAGGATTTAAGTATATTGACTTCCTCTGTGGAGTGGGTACGCTAAACTATGGACATAACAACCCCCAACTCAAAGAACGACTAATCCGTTATATCGAGTCTGATGGTATAATTCATGGTCTGGATTTAGCAACGGTGGCGAAAGAGGAATTTCTCGAAACCTTTGCCGCCATTATTCTTGAACCTAGGCAATTAAATTATAAAGTTCAGTTTCCAGGACCAACAGGAACCAATGCAGTAGAGGCAGCGCTGAAACTGGCTCGCAAGATAACAGGGCGAGAAAATGTAATTGCCTTTTCTAATGGCTATCATGGCGTAACCCTGGGTTCCTTAGCCACAACTGCCAAAGCTTCTCAGCGAGCAGCGGCAGGAATATCAACCACAGGTGTTACCTTTATTCCCTATGATGGGTACTTGGGTGAGGCTATTGATACAACAGAGTACCTCGACAAAGTCCTTTCCGATGTAGGCAGTGGGGTAACACTTCCCGCTGCGGTGATTGTCGAAACCATTCAGGGAGCAGGTGGGGTGAATGTGGCAAGATTTGAGTGGTTGCGATCGCTCGAAAACGTTTGTCGTAAATATGATGTCATCTTAATTGTGGACGATATCCAAGTCGGATGTGGACGAACCGGTTCCTTTTTCAGTTTTGAAGACATCGGTATTTCACCTGATATTGTTACCCTCTCCAAATCCTTAAGTGGTTTCGGGTTGCCGTTTTCATTGGTACTGATTAAACCCGAATTCGATCAGTGGAAACCAGGACAACATAGTGGTACATTTAGAGGACCAAACCTCGCCTTTGTCACCGCTAAAGCTGCCTTGGATATCTATTGGCAAGACGACAGTTTATCTGCCACCGTCAAAGAAAAAGGCGCCCGAATGCAATCCCGGTTGGAGGCAATTGCCAAAAATAACAGATCAAAAGGTTTTTCTGTCAGAGGACGAGGTATGATCCAGGGGTTAGACTGCCAAGATGGCAACCTAGCTGATCAAATCCTCCGGACAGCCTTTGCCAAAGGGCTAATCATGGAAAATGCTGGTGCCCAGGGGCAGGTGATTCGCTGTCTCCCACCTTTAACCGTTTCGGACGAGATATTGGAGAAGGGGCTAAATCTCCTGGAAAAAGTCGTCAACGAAGTTGTCCAAGAGGAGCATATAAATAAATGCCGATGAGTGCTGTCATTGACAATTCTCCAGAAGTCCTAACTCGGATAGAACAAATTGAAACCATCTGTGGACGGGATGTCGGTAATAGGATAGAGCCACTTGTCCATGCTACCAAGGGGGGGTTACTGGCTGCGGCTTGCTCCATCGCCGAACATCCATCCCCCCATGTGGCGATTATCACAGGTTTTTTTGTTCCTCACGGAACTCCTCCAGCAGCAGAAACAGATGGACCCATCGGTTGCGCTCACCTAGCTGCGGGACTTCAAAGAGTTGGGGTTCCGGTGCGTTTGGTTACCGATCCCTTATGTTTAAATGCTGTCAAGGTTGCTGCTTGGGCAGCAGGAGTATCGACTGACGTTGCTTGTGATGTCGTTCCTATGGATGCTGCCAGTGCCGAAGATCCCTCTGTTTCCTCTATTCTCAAATGCTGGCAAAGTGCCGAACCCCCGGTTTCCCATGTTATTGCCATTGACAGAGCAGGTCCTAGTTACGATGGTTCTATCCATAATATCAGGGGAGATGATATCACTGATTGTACAGCCCCTTTGCAACTACTGTTTGCTCATCCTAAAGTAATCTCCATCGGAATTGCGGATCTTGGCAATGAACTCGGCATGGGCAAGCTTTCTAGAGATCTAATTGCCAAAACCGTCAAGCATGGAGAACGAATTGCCTGTAGTATTCCTTGCCATCACCTAATCGTTTGCGGAGTATGCAATTGGGGAGCAATGGGATTACTTACCGCTCTGGCTTTGCTGCGAGTTGACTGGAAATCTCGGTTAACTGAGGGATTCACGTTAGAGATGGATAAACATATTTTGATAACTCTTGTCAATGAAGGACCAGCAGTAGATGGCGATACGGCAGTTCAAGCTTTTACCATTGAGACTTTTCCCTGGGAATTTCATGGCAACGTATTGACAGAACTTTTAGCCGCCGCCGGTTTGAGCGAGTCAGTTTGAGAGCGCCGCCGCGATACTTTTATCCAAAATATCTAGCCCCTGGTTCAACGTATCAAAATCAATCGTTAGTGTAGACTGAAGATTAATCACTTCTTTGTCCACACCCATTGGTTCAAAGATTAAACCCCGTTGGAACGCTTCATGACTAACTTTTTTCGCTAATCCAGGTAGCTTGCAGGCGATTCCTTGAATCAAACCCAGTCCTCGATGTGCGCCGCCGATTTCAGGATAATCAGCAATCATCTCTTGGAGTCGCTGCTTCATGAGTTCACCTTTTTCAACGATTTCCTGGGAAAAAGCATCGGTTTTCCAGTAGGCTTCCAAAGCCGCCGTGGCGGTAACAAAGGCGAGATTATTGCCTCGGAATGTGCCGCTATGTTCTCCAGGTTGCCAGCCGTCTAAATCTGGTCGAATCAACACCACAGCCATCGGATTTCCATAAGCACTTAAGGATTTAGCCAGACAAACCAGATCCGGTTTTAACCCAGCTCGCTCAAAGCTAAAGAACGGACCGGTTCGACCACACCCAACTTTGATATCATCAACAATAAGCAAAATTCCTTGCTCTTGAGTAATCTGGGCAAGGCGCTTGAGCCAAGGCACACTCGCCACATTAATTCCGCCTTCAGATTGCACGGTTTCTAGGATAACGGCGGCGGGTTTTTCCTGATTTCGGCTCAAGTCATCGATCAGTTTTTCCAACTGATTAAGACTATCGTCTTTGCTGCCAGATTGCTCCTCGAAGGGAACCGTTAACACATTACCAAGGGGAATCCCTGCGGCTTTTTGATAGACTGGATTCGGGGTTACTGCTAGAGCGCCTAAGGTATGACCGTGGTATCCTTTCGTGAAACAGATAACGGTTTTTCGACCTGTCACTTTACGGGCAAGCTTCAACGCGGCTTCGGCTGAATTGGTTCCCGTAGGACCGGTAAACATAACTTTATAGTTGAGTCCTCGCGGTATTAAGATTATCTCCTCGAAACATTCGAGAAACCTCCCCTTTGCAGCGGTGAACATATCAAGGCTATGAGTTATGGCATCTGACTCAATGTATTCTAGGAGGGGCTTTTTGAGTTTGGGATTATTATGCCCATAGTTGAGAGCACCAGCACCTGCCAAGAAGTCTATGTAGGTGCGCCCGTTCTCATCGATTAAATGATCTCCCACTGCCTTGGTAAAGACGGTGGGAAATAATCGACAGTAGCTGCGGACTTCCGACTCAATTCTTGTAAAAATGCTCATGTTCTTAACCTTTTGCTAGTATCTTCAAACCATGGAATAGCGATCGCATTGGATTCACTTAAGTTTATAAAATGTAATGTCTACTTAACGAGTCCCAGAATCCAGAATACATTGTATGCTTTTTAGGGTAAATAGCCTAAATTAAATCAGCATAGGAAACCATGACACCAAGTCGATTTACAGAATCTGACACCGAGGCGTTGTTTGATGATCAGGAACGAGACAAACGTTTCCGTAACTTCTGGAACCCAGAAGGGAGTCTCCACTGGGGCTATTTCAACAACTTAGCCGAGGCTCAGGCTGAGGACTTTGTACCCGCCTGCAAGCGCTGGGATGAATATATGTTGGAACAAAGCGGTATTACTGCCGAGTCTCGGGTGCTAGAAGTTGCTTGTGGAAATGGCAACGCAGCTATCTGGCTGGCTCAACAGACAGGATGTGAGGTCGTCGGTATCGATCTCAGTGGCAATTATATCGACAATGCTCGACGCAAGGCTAGTAATTTTCCGTCTCTGCGCCTGAACTTCCAAAAGAAATCAGCCACTAATCTGCCTTTTCCAGATGGTTCCTTTACCCATGCCTGGAGTCAAGGCGCTCTGTACCACATCCCTGAACTAAAGAAGGCTCTGGCGGAGGCTTACCGTGTTCTCAAAGAAGGAGGTATTTTCTTGTTTGATGATTTGGTCACGCCAGTCAAGGAAGTCAGCGCGGCTACCCGCAAATACGTTTATGAGCGACTGCTGTTTGAGCCGACATTTAGCCGCGAATCCTATGCCGAAAACCTCACTGAGCTAGGATTTAACGTGTTGCAGGTCAAGGATTTAAGTGAACATTTGGAAAAGAGCTACAAATTGGTGTCCGAGCTGGCTCAGGAGCAATATCCAGATTTGAGCGCTGCTTTTCAGAAAACCCAAGAGGCAATCGCCGCAGGTGAATTAGGCTGGTGCTTCTACCTCTGTGAAAAGCCAGGTTAGCCAGCCGCCAGAAAATCAAGACATCTAAGACTTTCTTTAACTCTTATGAATTATGAATTAGAAACCTTACTTTTTAATCCATAATTCATAGGTTTTTTCTACAACTAAAGTGTGAACTTTTATTGCCCAGACTTCTTCAATAAGTCTGGGATCTAAAAAAGACCTGAGTTCTATGTAGAAAATCAAAATTGAGCGATCGCTAAAAATCCCACTCTTCAAACAGTTCAGCAACCGACATGGAAAAGCCAGGAACGATCGCGTCACCCTCTAGCGCGTCTTGAGGACGAAGTAAGCGATCGGGTTCGGGCGAATTATAAACCAGAACATATTTTTCATCGGGATGAATCACCCAAACTAAGCGAGTATCGTTGTCAAAATATTCCACAATCTTGTCGTGGATTTCTTCAACGGTGTTGTTGGGAGAAAGAATTTCCACCGCCAGATCAGGAGAACCTTGAAAGAACCCACGAGGGGGACGCTTTAAACCCTTGAGCCGTTCTTTAGAGACAAAAGAGACGTCAGGCGATCGCTTGTTGCCGTTCTTTAAGGTAAACGCTGTACTAGAATCACAAACCGTTCCCAATTTGTGTTGCCGAACATAGATTGCCAGAAGCCCCCCCAGAAATGAGCCAATTCCGCCATGCTCCATCCCTGAATTGCCCATATTCACAAGCTCCCCGTTTACTAACTCATAACAATGCCCATCTTTGGACAGTGCCATAAATTCCTCATCTGTCCAAACTTTTTTCTCAGTGGAGATTGTCATAGCCCAAGCTTCCTCTCGATTTTCCGGAATCGCTACTTCTAGTGTGACACGTTACATGACGGGGAAAAAGGATACATCATTTAGGTAGAGACGTTCCGCCGGAACGTCTCTACAACAGTTCTTTTGTCCTAATAGATGTGTCTACTGCTATAACCAATACTACCAGATTAACTATTATTGAGCAGAGGGATAGATGGATTTAGCAATGAATACAGGCTTATTCTCGTATTCGGCTTCTAGTTGGCGTTTGACATCCAAATCCCAGGTTAAATCATAATCCCGCTCAAATTCAGCCGCGATAAAGGAACGCACCTCACCCGTCACGACAACATCTTCCCCTTCAACCATGGTTCTCTCCGGTGCGACTAAGGTGAAGACTAACAAATCACCGCCACCAGCTAACTGATCTTCATCAAGGGTAAAGGTATTGTTACTCATAATTTCTTCCACTTCACCCTCTACAGCCACGGTTTGATTGTAGAATTGGCTAGGATCTTCGGTAATTTCTCCGGGTTTGGGTGCAAGTGCCAGTGATTCAGCGACAATCGCAGGCTGTTGTTCGTAGTCGGTATCGAATTGGAAGTCTAAGTCGAATTCTTCCTCAAACTCTACCATATTAAACTGACGCACTTCACCGGTGACTTGGACTTCAACATCGTCCTCTTCTGGCAGCATAAAGGGTTCACCGGAGGTATTGACCACGATAATTTCATCACCAAAAAGCTCATCCTCTGAGAGGGTAAAGGTGACATTATCCAGAACCTCTCTCACTTCGCCTCTGATGCTCACGCTTTGACCGAATAGTTGTTCGGTGTTCTCCTCGACTTCCTCAGCCGTTACGTTTTCTTCCTCTTGTCCTGCGGTGACAACGTCTTGTGTGGTGTCGGCGCAGGAGGGAAGTAGCACCGCCATCAGCGCTAAGGCGATCGCACTGGCAGGTAAGCTTTTACGATAGTGTTTAATAAACATGTATGAATGTCCTCTCTCAATAGTTAGCAAATCTTAGAAGTTAACGCTTCCACCCTTTATTCAAAGACAATCTAGCCGCGATCGCATCCTTCTCAGGAGTAGCAATCAACTCTATCCCATGGAGGATTTTGGCGTGGAGGATTTTGGCGAAGATGGGAGATGGGGAAGCAGGGGAAGCAGGGGAAGCAGGGGAAGCAATGTAGAGACGTGCCATGGCACGTCTGGAAGCAGGGGGAGATTTTTGATAAAAAAATGATCTAAACTGCTTGGGATATCTTATTGGTCTTCCAGTTCCTGTCGATGGTACAAGAAAACGATCACGATTTAATCCGGGAAGCCGAAGCAACCCGTGTGCAGATACTCAGTGAAGCCCTACCTTACATCCAGCAGTTTGCAGGACGAACGGTTGTGGTTAAGTATGGGGGGGCGGCGATGAAGGATAGCAACCTCAAAGATAAAGTGATTCGGGATGTTGTCTTCTTATCCTGTGTCGGCGTTCGTCCCGTTGTGGTTCATGGTGGCGGTCCAGAAATTAATAGCTGGTTGGATAAGCTGGGGATTGAACCGCAGTTTAAGGATGGGTTGCGGGTAACGGATGCACCCACGATGGATGTTGTGGAGATGGTACTCGTGGGTCGAGTTAATAAAGAGTTAGTCTCTCTGATTAACCGGGCTGGGGGTTTAGCCGTGGGACTTTGCGGTAAAGACGGAAATTTAATCAAAGCTCGTCCAGAAGGGCGCGAGGGGATTGGCTTTGTCGGAGAAGTCAGCAGTGTTGATACTAAATTGGTGGACTCCTTGGTCAAAAGTGGCTACATCCCAGTTGTGTCAAGTGTTTCAGCCGATGAGACAGGTCAAGCCTATAATATCAACGCCGATACCGTGGCTGGCGAAATTGCTGCCGCTTTGGGGGCGGAAAAGTTAATTCTGCTCACTGATACTCCGGGGATTTTGCAGGATTACAAAGATCCTTCCACTCTCATGGCTAAGCTGGATATTCAACAAGCACGAGAGTTAATGGTATCGGGCGTTGTTGCTGGCGGTATGATACCTAAGGTTAACTGTTGTGTGCGATCGCTGGCTCAGGGGGTACGGGCGGCTCATATTATTGATGGTCGAATCCCCCACGCTCTACTTTTAGAAATTTTTACCAATAAAGGAATTGGTTCTATGATTGTGGCATCTGAATTTACCACTTAGCGCTTGCTGAATAAGTGTTGCGGTGAGGGGAGGGAACAGGAAACGGGGAATATAGAACAGTAGTGCGAGCGTCTCGCTCGCTATTTTGTATGGATTTTTGGCTCTATCGAGGTGGCTCTACTTACTTCTGTTTAATAATCCCGTCAATGGAGTGGAGTTTTTCTGGGAACGCTTCCTCGCTCTAGCATCTCGACGCTGTTTCGCCAAGGTTAATCCACTTAACTTGACGGGGGCTTCCTCTGGCTCATCTTGGGGTTCAGAGGGTGCTTCCTTTGGTTCATCTTTACTATTCCACCAAGCCACAACCCAGCCGCTAGCAATTCCCCCAACAGCGCCCACCACAATACTGAAGGGAACTGAGTATCCGAGTAAAACCAGACATAGCAAAAACACTAACCATACTCTTAGCGCTACAGGGAACCCTTCGGAGAAACCTGGCAACAGTTTATTCATTCCTTTGTCCTTTGTCTGTCCTTTGTCATTTGTCCTTTGTCATTTGTCCTTTGTCAAGGGGTAAGTTTTAAATATTGTGTGAAGATAAAATCTATGGGGCTTGATAAGTTTATCTTATAAATATGATGGTTTGTTTGGTTAAGATAGTTAAGTTTATTTAAACAATATAAACTTTTTTTACAAATATTGGCATAGTTTCATCAATGTAGATGAAGTGACAGGTGTCATCTCTCATCTATGTAAATTTGTGCTTAATACTCATTTAAATCAATAATGACTTCATTCATTGCTCTATGTAAAGTGTTTGTGAATATGACCAAAAACTAGAGAGTTAAACTCTAAATTTATGTATCCTGAACATTAAGAAGCTGATTATACCATTACTACCATGAATAAACTATTAATAACAATAACTTTATCAATATCTATCCTTATAGAAGCTTTAGCAGGAACTTCAGCAGGTGCATTAACCCTAAGAAGTTGGAACAGCGCTAATCAGCGTGGTGGTGACTTATTTAATGACGGAAAGGGTGCATTGCTATACGGTGCATTTAGATCAAGTATTCTGGAGCGTTCACATACTATTCTTCCAGGAGTATCAACCCTAACCGAGGCAAATCTTGCTGACGTTGATATATTCTTTCACGGAACATCCTCAACGATTCTGACACCCACTGAAAGTACTGTGCTGAGAAATTTTGTCAAAACGGGTGGTTTTGTGATTGTTGAATCTGATTCAAGTCCTTCTGAACAGAATTCGGCTAATTCGGTACTGAAATCACTAGGGATCGGTTCACGATATGCAGGTATTGTCGGTGGTGTCAATTCTCCTACAGGTGGCACGTTTAAAAATACAGTTTCTCCAACTACTGTCGGCGCATTAGGCGACCTAAGAGGTCAAACATTTGGTACATCCTTAGCCACTGATATTGACCCAATGGTAACCGATATTACTCCCACTGGAGGGATGCTGATTGGTACAAATGGATCAATCAGGTCGATGGTGGAATTTCAGCCTTTTGCCAATAGTGGTCAAGTCTTGGCTGTTGGTGACGCCTACGGTTTTAATCTTTTCCAGAGTTCAGAGAATTCTTTTTTTAACCCTAACAATCAAAAAGCTTATATGAATTTCATTGAGTCTAAAAAATTTAAAACTCCTATTCCTGAAACATCACCGCTATTGGGTTTATTGACATTAGGTACTTGTGCTATCGGAACTAAACTAAGTAAAAAATGATTAAACTCCAGACTATTAAATAAGTTTTGTTTTTAATGTCCAGCAACCTGGAAACAATTTGACATAATAAATATAGATTTAGGTTGATAAAAATATTACTTTTATCTATTTCTGGTTAAGGTTTGCCGGATTCTCATTCTTTTAGTCCTCCGATTAATCAACCAAGCCAGACGAATACGATTCTCTAAGGAGGTTGGTGGAAATAAACTCAACCTTATGAAGTTATCTTAACAAGCCTCAAACCCTTGCAACGGACTTAGCTTGCTTCTCAAGGATAGCGAGTATGACAAATGACAAATGACGAATGATGAATGACAAATGACGAATGACGAATGACGAATGACGAATGACGAATGACGAATGACGAATGACGATCTCCACCGCTAACTTTAATTGTGTCCACCTACTTATCACTCAGCGAAAGTAACTCCACCACAAAATCAGGGTAAAAAGAAATTTATTTTGTTTCTCAGTAGTTAAAGCATTCTAGCGTTCCAGTTTTACCAAGGAACCCTCAGCGTTACCAGCATCCTAAAATCGGCTTTGAGGTTTCAAATTGCTCTACATCGGGTTCGAGACATTCGCTCACCTGGACATTTCCCCGGAGTCTAGAGAGGAATTTTCTCGGATTCGCTAGGTGGAAGTTACCTTCTTTTTTGTACGATAGGTTGATAGGACAAGTTATCAACTCGATTATGACCCACAGCGGTTCTTTGCCGAATCGCGTTGCTGAATGGCATCCCCTATACCTGCCGATTGCTCTCGAGCAATTGGGGATTATGGCAAATAAAAATCATAAAAAAGGGGATTTGTCAAGGGTTTGTTGCCAAGCTCAAGCTAAACACTGCTTATCGCTTATTTGAATGATCATCAAAACTTCGGTGCTGGCTCACTTACTCCAAGCCATGCCCCACCTGAGGCAACAAGTATATTTCAAAGCGTCGTTGACCGCACTCTCCCATGCGATGGAAGATCAGGTCTTAGCTGGTTCGGAGCAGCCGTTGGTTATCGCCTGTTTTCAGCGAGAACGCTTCTATCGTCAGGAAGCCCATCGCTATCGGCGCATTGCCCAACGGACACCTCATGTCTATGTCTTAGCCGCACCAGAAACGGATTTCAAGAATAGCTCAGATCACCACGAAACCGTGGCATTTGATCCGGGCGATGCCCTAAGTCACGAGTGGCATTTAGTGGTGATTGGTTCTCACTATGCCAACTGTCTGATCTGTCGAGAAAAACGTTCGTCTGTGTCCAATAGCGCCAATGGGGAGATGGATACGTCTCGGCGTTTTGAGGGAATTTGGACATTTGACCGGACGGTTAGTGCCAAAGCCGCCGAGTTGCTTCTGGATCGCATTGCCACCTATCGACCTGAGTTAGCGGATAAAATCGAACAGGCAAAAGCTGAGTATATCAGTTCTGGCTCAACTCAACCCTCAAATCTGAATCCGGAAGACTCACCCAATCCCGATCCGTTTGTGCAACGGCTAGTGACTTACTTACAAGCGGGTCAGTATAAACTGCTGAAAGCCTATAGCTCGATCGCGGCTCAAGAACAACGCGAGCGTTTGGTGAATTCGATTAGCACAGCGATTCGGCGATCGCTCGATCCCCATGAAGTTATGGAAATCGCGGTGCAAGAGTTAGGGCGAGCCATGGGTTCTTGTCGTTGTCTCATTTACCGCTGTAAAGCCACGGATACTCAAGCCACGATTACCCATGAGTACCTGGAAACCCGAGGGCGCGATCGCACGCTCCTTTGCTCCACCCTAGGTAGCCCTTGGCCCCTAAAAGACAATACTCTGTTTCAAGCCATTGTCGAACAGCAAGAGTCCATTTCCGTAGAAGATACCCAACATGATCCTCGGCTGAACCAGACATCCAGCAAAAGGGCTAATTCCCCGTCCTCTAAGTTAAAGGAATTGGTGCAAACCTTTGGCATGCGATCGTGGCTCATGGTTCCTGTACTCTATCAGGGTCGGTTATTGGGTATGGTTGAGTTACACCACTGCGGCGAAACCCCTTATCGGTGGAAGGATGAAGAACTTGCCCTCGTCGAAGCGATCGCAACTCAAGTGGGTGTCGCCTTAATCCAAGCTGAAGCTTATGCGAATTTGCAAGATTTGAACCAACAACTCGCCGCCCTTGACCGGACTCGTAGTAACTTAGTGGCAATCACGGGTCATGAACTCCGCACTCCCCTGTCCACGATTCAGGTTTGCCTAGAAAGTCTCGCCAGCGAACCGGATATGTCGCCAGAATTGCGTCAGGTGATGCTGAATACCGCCCTTGACGACGCTGAACGCCTGCGAAAACTGGTGCAAGACTTTCTCACCCTCTCGCGCCTGGAAAGTGGTCGTGTGGAATGGAATGTAGAAGCCATTTCTCTACAAGAGTGCATTGAGTTAGCCCTCAGCCGGATTAATGTCCATTGGTCAGAGGATCGGCGACCGAACATTATCGCTCACGTTCCCACAGATCTGCCTTTAGTCCAAGCCGATGGTGAGTGGCTGGTAGAAACCCTTGCCAAACTCCTAGACAACGCCTGCAAATTTACCTCCTCCCAAGGAGAAATTACTATTGGGATTCAAACCAATGGTAATTCGATGTTAAAAGTGACTGTCGCCGATACCGGGCGAGGGATTGAACCGAATCGCCTAGAGGATGTCTTTGATCGCTTTTATCAAGAAGAAGGGGCGCTGCGACGGACTACAGGTGGCACAGGCTTGGGTTTAGCAATTTGCCGTCAAATTGTCAATGGGTGGGGCGGTAAAATTTGGGCAGACTCGGCGGGTAAAGACCAAGGTTGTCAGTTTCACTTTACGGTGCCAATGATTGCGCCGACATCAGAATCAAAGCAACCTAAAGGGAAGGGAAAAGGTAGTCGTAAGGGGTCAGGAGTTAAGCGAAAGTGAATTGAGGATTACCCGGTCAGATCAAGTCCAGTGGTATGAATTATATTTTTTTAACGCAGAGTACGCAGAGGATACCGCTCCAGGTAGCAGAGGAATTGAGCGGACTTGAATTATAATTTTAGAGAATTTGGACACAGGAAATGTGAGGAGCTATCGCTATTTTTTCCTTAAATTTTATAGCAGGGATTATTTTTGACGATGGGCGTTTGGACTTCGTTCATCCAGGAATAATCCCAATCGGGTTCGGGTTGTTCAGCTAGGGATACCATATCGCCCTGATAGTTTTGATTGATTGGAATGGCTTTAGAGTGCAAATGTTCTGGGACATAGCACAAATCAACGGGCAATCCATGTGCCAACAGAAATTCTGCTAATTGTTCAGAATGAATGTATATGCCTTCTTGATGCAGGCGTTGTAATATTTCCGTGAATTTGTGCCAGCGCTGATCCATTCTTGATTGAGATGGTAAGGGTGTGGGTAACATACTATGCTAGAGCGTCAGTTCAATCTTGAAGAAGCCTCCCAGAAATAAGTCATAAGGTAGACGGTTCCAGAGCATGATCTATGGGAAGGTTGAGTAGCTAATGGTATCATTTATCGGCTGAGTCTACTGAGTCTTGGTTTTCTACAGATCTTAACCCAGACGCGATCGCGCCTATTACAACACCACCAAAACTGTTCCCCCTACTGCTGAGCTTACCTATCGGTGATCTGTGATGAATCCAATGAAACAGTATTATTTCTCAGGAGGATAATAGTCATGATAACAGGTAAAATAAATGTCGTTGAAGGGGATATCACTCAGTTAAGCGTCGATGCGATTGTCAATGCGGCAAACACCTCTCTGCTAGGTGGCGGTGGTGTGGATGGGGCGATTCATCGGGCGGCTGGACCCGGTTTGTTGGCAGAATGTCGAGGGTTGAATGGCTGTGAAACAGGTGATGCCAAAATTACTCAGGGTTACAATCTACCAGCCGATTGGGTGATTCATACCGTGGGACCTGTTTGGCGGGATGGTAATCATGGCGAGGATGCTTTGTTAGCCAGTTGTTATTACCGGAGTTTGGAATTAGCTGAGCAAAATAATATTCGTAGTATTGCCTTTCCAGCAATTAGTACGGGCGCGTATGGGTTTCCGCCGGAACGAGCTGCCAGAATAGCTGTAGGTACAGTTAAGCAGGTTTTGGAAGGAAATAGAACCATCGAGCAAGTGATTTTTGCTTGTTTTTCCCAGCCATCCTATAACTACCATCGGCAAGCCGTGCAGGAAATTATCACAAATAAGGGATAACGAGTGATTTCAATAGCTCTAATTCAACTTAGTTTAACTGCCATTCTTGCCTTCTATGTCGCTTGGAATCTAGGCGCTAATGATGTGGCGAATTCCATGGGAACGTCAGTTGGCTCAAAAGCGGTTACGCTACGGCAAGCGCTAATTATTGCAGGGATTTTGGAGTTTACGGGTGCGGTTTTATTTGGTCAAGGGGTGGCGACAACGTTAGCCACGCGAGTGATTGATCCGACGTTATTTGCCCAAACGCCCCAGGTGTTATTAGTAGGAATGATGTCTGTATTACTCGCTTGTGGTTTATGGTTACAAATTGCCACCAGTCTGGGATTACCTGTGGCATCATCTCATGCTGTAATTGGCGCGATCGCAGGATTTTGTTGGGTGGCGATTGGGGTGCAGGCGGTAGATTGGGGAACCTTGGGTCGTATTTCGTTAACCTGGATTATTACACCTGTTGTTAGTGGTATTTTAGCCGCCGTATTTTACAGTATTATTAATACCTCAATTTTAAGGCGCACAAATCCAATGGTTCAGTTACGGGAATGGATTCCTTGGCTAAGTGCTATTCTTTTGAGTATCTTTGGCGCGATTGTGATGCCAAGTTTATTTAATCGTCCTTTCTTTTATGCTTTGCCTATTCCTGTCCATGATTTACCGATTATTACGGTTTCGGTTGCGGCTATTGTCCTGAGTCTGATTAGTTGGCGTCAGTTGGAACGTAGCCCCTTAATTCTACCTGTTAATACTGAAGAATCGAGAAAAAAAGGTATTCATAACGGGGAAACTGGGAAAGCGGAAATTGAAGCGAATATTGTCCCACCCCCTAATGCTGTGTCTCCCTTTCCCTCAGCGATTGAGCAACAACTGGCGCGGTTTCAAGTTCTCAGCGCTTGCTTTGTGGCATTTGCTCATGGTTCCAACGATGTCGGGAATGCGATCGCTCCCTTAGCGGCGATCGCGTATATCATTGCCACGGGTACGGTTCCACTCACCGCATTTAATATTCCGTTGTGGATTCTGATCATTGGTGGTGCTGGTATCGTTGCAGGGTTAGCTGTTTGGGGCAAAAAGGTGATTACTACGGTTGGGGAAAATATTATCCCGTTGCAACCCAGTAGTGGATTCTGTGCCGAAATTGCCACAGCGACAACTGTTTTACTCGCTTCCCGCTTCGGCTTCCCAGTTTCAACGTCTCATGCTTTAGTGGGTGGTATTGTGGGTATTGGATTGATTCAGAATTGGCGCACGGTTCGCTTTCAAACCCTGAAATCGATTGCCCTGGCTTGGTTGATTACGCTACCCGCAGCCGCTAGTTTAGGGGCGATTATCTTTATTAGTTTACGTGGGATTTTTCTTTAGGCTCTTAAACAAGGGCGGGTTTTGTTGCTCATTTATCGGTTCTTCATTAGCTTTAGTCCCTAAACCTAAACCCGCCCCGACAATTGACCATTTGATTGGCTTGGTTCGAGGGAATGCTTATTTCTTAAATTTTTCGGCGATATAACCAATCCGATCAACAATATCGGCAACCTTGCTAATGTAATAATTATTTTCATTAACCGAGAGTGTCAAGTTTTCTAGCAATAAAAAAGACCAGACTTCCCCATCTGTGATAATGCCGTAGACTTGATCTTGCTGAAACTTCTTGAGAGTGGCATACATTTCCGCGACACATTGCCCTAACCCATCAGATAGACTACTTTTTTTAACTTCAACCACTGAAATAATCGGCGAGATGAAATCAATATCATCAAGGCTTAAAGCGCAATCGTATTTACCATTTAATGGGTGAGGTAAACCCGGTGTTTCCTCTGGATTAATATCAACGGGTGGTATACTTAATCACTTCTGTTTTTTTGTCAATACTTAGTCATAATTTTTATTGTAACTTTAACAAAATACATGCGTTCAAGGGGATGTTGAGCGTAAGACAAAAACCAGTAATTATACAAAGTTTTGACGAAGCTTCAAGGGGTTTAGCTGTGTCTGAATTAGTTTTGTCCACAAAAAACCCACCATAGATAGTATACCTGAAAATCGCACACTTTTCTCACAATTGCTGTAACCCCTTAAAATTCGTAGCTTTTTCCCAAAAAGAGGTAAAAAATGAGCAATTATGACGTTTTGTTGAGACGAGACTCTGATTGAAAAATTTAAACTGTTCTGGAGGAAAGAATCGTTTAAGTTATCAGAACTTGACAAATTGAGCCGAAATGACATCAAGGGAAGCATAACAGTAGCGAAGCAGAAAGAAAAAGCCAAGGGGTATCTAGTGCATAGTGGTTATCAAAAGAAGTACGATCGCCCCGTTATGAAAAAAATTAGATACAGCAAAGATGTAGATGCACTTTTGATTGAGCTGTCAGAGGATGCGATCGCCTATGCAGAAGTTCAGCTTACAGCAGATTTGGTGGTTGATGAAGTACAGCCTTAAGCAAGATCCCCGACAACTCCTACGAAGTCGGGGATCTGTCTGTGTACCTCCAATTGATAAACGTGCCAGGATATGTCTCTACACTATTGCTGTCCAACTTTACTTTTAAGTGCGGAGTCTGGGATACAACTGTGCCACATATTCCCCATACCCGTTATAGGGAAGCGTTTCCCGTCTTTCCCAGGAAAAATTGGGTCCTTTGCCAACAAACTTTTCCGTCGCTTGAGACCAACGTGGGTGCGGCACATCCGGATTGACATTTGCCTCAAACTTGTACTCATAAGGAATTAACGTATTCCAAAATGTCGCGGGTTGAGTTTCAACAAATTCAATCTTGACAATAGACTTAGCCCCCTTAAACCCATATTTCCATGGCACAACCTCTCGAATCGGTGCCCCATGCTGTTTCGGCAGAAAATGACCGTAAATCCCCACGGCAAAAAATGCCAAGTCATTCGCCATTTCCTCTACCGTTAATCCTTCGGTGTAGGGCCAAGGTAGTTTACCACTGAATGACCACGCTGGACCGATTCTAATTTGAGGATCATCGAAAGACGTAAACCGGACAAATTTGGCTTTAGAGGTGGGTTCTACCTCTTCCATTAATAATCGCATTGGAAATCCTAGCCATGGCAATACCATCGACCAGGCTTCCACACAACGGAAGCGATAGATGCGTTCTTCGAGGGGGAATTTTTTGCGTAAATCGTCTAAATCGTAGGTGCGGGGATTTTTCACTAATCCTGTGACTTCAACCTTCCACTCGTCTGTCGGTAAGGCTTGGGCGGCTTGCCATATCGATTTGCCACTGCCAAATTCATAGAAGTTATTATATTGTCCCGCCAGTAACTGATTGGTGATGGGACGGTCAACATTCGCAAATGCGGGATTGGTGTTAAGGGGTTTGACCGTTGGTTGATTGAGGGTAGCGGCTAGTTCCTTATTGGTTTCTGAGTCAGAGGAGGCTTGACATCCCAGGATGGGGAGAATACTCGCACCGACTAGGGTTTTGAGAAAGCGACGCCGATTGAAGTAAACGGCTTCAGGCGTGATTTGGTTTTCGGGGATTTCCCAGGATTGGGGAACGCGGATAAGGGTCATTGGGAAACAAGGTTGACGGCTGATGCGGCGGCGTGACTTGAAAGAACGCCTGTATGAAAATCTTAACCTGTTTCCAGTCGAACGCTAATTAAGTGTTGGGGGTGAGGGGGAGCTGGGGAAGCTGGGGAAGCTGGGGGAGCTGGGGGAGCTGGGGAAGCTGGGGAAGCTGGGGGAGCAATGATACATTTTCGCTGATAGCGGTGCAAGGGTATGAAAGGGTTTTACCTTAATACACAACAACAACACTCAACCTGCTCTCTGAGTGACTTCCTCTGTGTAATTAATCCTAAATAGAGTTGCTCTAAATCCGATAATTCAGATGCATTGCTCCCTACATTTCTAGTTAGAGGATGTATCAGTCTTCGCGTTGAGTGTTGCTGTTAGAATTTGTGTCTCGGATAAGACAGATATTAGATTTAACAGAGTTTTAGCCTTCCCTCCTTTCTGAATTTTCAAGTGACATTAATATCTGTCATTGAAGCTTTCTCTTTCGCTTCAATTACTAATTTACTACTCTCTCAGAAAAGTACAACCCTTTGTAACGCTTTTTAATGTTTCTTTTCAGTTCATAACCTCTAGACACATAAGTTTAAATTGGTGAGAGTAGCGACTCTAGTCTCAATCCAGATTAACCGATGTGATACCAGGGTGTAGGGGGTAGGGTGTCGGTATGAGACTAATTCTCAAATGGCTTTAGAGAAAAGCTTTGCACTAAGGTGGTTTTGACGACATCCTCGTGAGTCGGTTGCAGCATATCTAGGAGAACTACGATATTACTACGGTTAGGAGATAGCCGCACCTCTCGAATCCGATAGCCTTTCACAGCATCTCGATAGTTGTTCAAAGTACCCAGAGTTAAGCGCTGATTCTGATAATTGATGATTAAGCGCATGGACGCCCGTTCGACTGGAGATGTGCCTCCAGATAAGACGGAGGGGATACGCCTTTGCTCTAGACGCAGTTGTAACGGCTGGTTGTTTAAGCGAAATGTAACAGTTTCGCTGTCGTCTGGCTGACGGGTGCTATCGATGACAGGGAGTTTAATGCCAACTTTGAGCCGATTCAGTCCCAAATCTTGTCGGAGGGTTACTGTGTCTTGCAGCAAGTCGTTTTCAGCCGCTTGATTGCTAAGACTATAGGCATCGCGATTATAGTCTGTTCGCAGACAACCATTTCTGACACAGGAGTTATTGGGGATATTGATAATTTGCAGATGAGCCGTGGGAACTTCTGTGACTGAATCCCGGTAACTTTCTAGATGAATATAATGACGATTATCCGGGGAGAATCCGGCTAAGCGAACCGAGGTGTTGAGTAGGGCTGCATATCCGGGGTTGAGGAACAGGATCACACTAGCTGCGATCGCGGGAGACACGAATGATGCTATTTTCATAATAAGTAGGTGGGGACAACTAAAGTTAATGGCGGGGATTGTCTTATGTCTCTATGTCATACTCGTGAATCGCCAAGCCAGCTAGGTTTAGTAAGGGTTTGATAACTCTTTACGACACAATTGGATTCTGGATTTTAATTGAACTGAGACTGGAGGGCGACGGCGGCTTCTGCTAGCGCTTCTCGACCTTGATCTAGAATGTGTGCCATGCCAATAAAGCCATGAACTGTACCATCATAGCGAGTCATTCTTACAGGTACACCTGCTTTTTGCAAGCGAATCCCATAGGCTTCTCCTTCATCTCGTAGGGGATCATATTCAGCGGTGATAATCAAAGCTGGGGGTAAGTTACTCAATTTGTAGATTATATTCGGCTTGTAGTAAGGGCTTCAGCCCTATCTTTTGTTGGGTTGAGCGAAGTCGAAACCCAACCTACAATCTATTCCACTATTTTAGCTGTGTCACGCCAGTAGGTTTTGTTAAGGCGTTATCGGTGAGGGCGGGTTTTGTTGATATGTTATCGGTGAGTGAGGGCGGGTTTTGTTGATATGTTATCGGTGACAAGATAATTGAGTTCCTAAACCCGCCCCTACAATTGATGTATGATTTATGAATTATGACGTATAAACCAATAATCTGTATTACCTTAGGTACTCGCCCAGAGGCGATTAAACTTGCACCTGTGATCCAACGGTTTCAAACCTGTGAGCAGTTATTGGCGATGATTAGGGCGGGTTTTGTTCAAAGGGTATCGGTGACACTATAATCGAGTTCCTAAACCCGCCCCTACAATTGACGTAGGATTTATGAATTATGACGTATAAACCAATAATCTGTATTACCTTGGGTACTCGCCCAGAGGCGATTAAACTTGCGCCTGTGATCCAACAGTTTCAAGCCTGTAATCTGTTCCAGACTCAGGTGATTTTAACGGGTCAACATCGGGAAATGGTGGATCAGGTGATGCGGCTATTTCAACTTAAAGCTGATCGCGATTTAGAAATTATGCAAGCCAAGCAAACGCTGACGGATATTACCTGTCGAAGTTTGCGGGGATTGGAGGAGTTGTTTGCCGAGATTAACCCACAGTTGGTGATTGTACAAGGGGATACGACGACAGCATTTGCGGCGACTTTAGCGGCATTTTATCAAAAAATTCCTGTCGGTCATGTAGAAGCAGGGTTACGAACGGATGATTTGTTTAATCCTTATCCAGAAGAAGCGAATCGACGGTTGATTTCTCAGTTAGCCCAACTGAATTTTGCGCCAACTGCTAAGGCGGTGGAGAATCTGAAAACGTCGGGGATTGTGGGGGAGATTCACCAGACAGGAAATACGGTGATTGATGCGTTACTGACGGTAGCTAAGCAGGAACCCCAATGTCCAGTTCCAGGGTTAGAATGGGACAAGTATCGGGTGTTGTTAGCCACGGTTCATCGGCGCGAAAATTGGGGTAAACCGTTAGAGGATATTGCCCAAGCTTTTATTCAACTGTTGGAACAGTTTACGGATACGGCGTTATTGTTACCGTTACACCGAAATCCGACGGTTAGAGAACCCCTGAAACAAATCTTGGGTAATCATCCGCGAGTCTTTTTGACCGAACCTTTAGATTATGGCGAATTAGTGGGCGCGATCGCACGCTGTTATCTGTTGCTGACGGATTCGGGGGGATTGCAGGAGGAAGCGCCGAGTTTAGGTAAACCGGTGTTAGTGTTGCGGGAAACTACGGAACGCCCCGAGGCGATAGAGGCGGGAACGGCGAAATTGGTGGGAACGAATCCCAGTCAAGTTGTCGCTGTCGCCAGTGAATTACTGGGAGATTCCCAGGTGTATCAGGTGATGGCTACCGCTGTTAATCCCTTTGGGGATGGTTACGCCGCTGAACGGATTTTGCAAGTTGTTAAAGGGTATTTTTCGGGGCAGTTTGAAGTAATGTAGGGGCGGGTTTAGGGATTCAATTAGATAGTCACCGATAAATGAACAACAAAACCCGCCCTGACCCCGTTGAAACTGATATTTTTCACCTTTGTCAGTAAGTTCCAACACCCGCCAAGAACTCAAGTTCTTGGCTTATAGCTTAAGTCCATTAAAATGGACTAAAACTAGAAATATAGTCGGTCTTTAGACGATGCGAAGTTGGCAAAGGCTTGCTACGAAAAAGCCGCTGTTGGCTGAGGAGAAGGCTTCCACCCGCAGAGAAGCTTGATTCCCGTTGCCAAAAATGAAATTGTCAAAGTAACCACGTCTTATTCGCAAAATCAGCAGGTCTTTCACTTTCCTTTTGAATCGGGCGTCCGAGAGGGCGGGCGGGAGATCTAGCGGGAGGACGTTTGGTTTCAACAGGTTGCGCGGGTTCTATCGGTCGCTTTTGAGTGGCTTTAAGCGATTCATTCTCTTGCTTGAGACTCTCCACTTCTTGCAGCAATTTCTCATTGGCTTGGGCGAGTTGAACAGCAGCTTTTTTGGCGTCATCAAATTCACTCTTTACGTGATCAAGTTTTTTTAACTCATTTTGCAAATTTTCAACAGATTCGTGTTGCTGCTGGAATTGGGTTTCTAAGTCGGTAATTTGTTCCTTTAACTCCTGTTCTCGTTTCTCCGCTTGGGCTAAACTATCTTTTAAATTAACCAGAGTGGTTTCTTGTTGTTGGGCTTCTTCGAGTGCCTGTCTCAATTCCGCAACCGTGGCTTCAAGGTCAGCTTTGGTGGGAGTTGAAGATTTACTCGTACTGGTTCTTCGACGGGTAGCCATGGTTGATTCATCCTCTGTATCTGGATTCGGTTCGTTAGACTCTTCAATAGGTTGCTGATGGGAAGATGGCGATTTTTCCACCTCTTCCCGCAGCAAATCAGTTAACTTTTTTTTGGTCATTAGCATCCCCAATGATGGTGTAGTTCATCCGCCACCCGGCGATAATCGGCTTGGGCTTCACGGGCATTTTCTCCCCCCAATTGAGTAATCGGTATCCCCTGCAATGCGGCGCGTTCGTGGGCTTTGTACGTCCGAATAAAGGTTCGGAATGCAGGAACACCGAGTTCCCGGAGTGTGGTTTGCGCCTCTAACGCTTCCCGGCGACGGCGAGAGTCTACCCGAGTTAACAATACCCGATGGGCGGTTCCTACAGGTGCGATCGCACGCCGTACTGTTTCCATTAAAACCGCTAAGTCCATGGGTGCCGGAGGTGTGGGTAAAATAATATAATCTGCGATCGCGACTACCGCAGTCAAGGCGTCTGAACGCAGGGCGGGGGGTGTATCCACAACCGCTAATTCGTAGTCTTTCAAGGTTTGTAGACGACTCAACAGTTGAGGATTAGTTTCTTGGGCGACATCAAACCCGATTTCTCCCTCACTTCGTTCTACCCACCAACTGGCTGAACCTTGGGGATCAGTATCTACTAACAAAACCTGTTTTTTTTCCGCGAGTACGGCGGCTAAGTTGACTGAGGTTGTGGTTTTGCCAACACCTCCCTTTCCATTAATAATAGCGATTATATTGGTCATTCGTCATTTGTCTTATGTCATTTGTCATTTGGTCATTTGTCATTTGTCATTTGTCATTTGTCTTATGTCATTCGTCTTATGGTCAGGGCGGGTTTTGTACAAATGTTATCATCAATAGTCAAACGTGATTCCCTAAACCCGCCCCTACACATTCAACATTTATACGGCTTCGGGTAAGGCTCCTTTCATCTTGCTTAACCAGTCGATTAAATTCTCTAACTGTTTATTCGCTTTGAGAACTCCTAATCCCCGTACTGTTACTTTACCAGGAGAATAGACAAAGCGCGATCGCAAATGTTCGGGGAGGTTTTCTTGCAATAGCTTCCACGCCGGTTCCTCCATGGGCGTTTCCAAAAGGACATGCTGTTTCCCTTCAGGTTTAATCCGACTAAACCCTACAGACTTTGCCACCTGCTTCAGTTCCACAATCCGTAATAATTGCTCAACGGGTGCAGGTAAAGCACCATAGCGATCATGCCAATCGGCGGCTATTTGGACTAATTCCGAATGGGAATTCGCTGCTGCTACTGTCCGATACGCACTCATCTTTTGATCCAAATCGGGAATATAATCAGCGGGGATAAAGGCGGTAAGATTTAAGTCAATTTGGGTATCATCCACTTGGGGAATTTCTTGTCCCTGAATCTCGCGAATGGCTTCTTGTAGCATTTCCATATATAAATCAAAGCCAATCACATCCATTTGTCCCGATTGTTCCGCCCCTAGGAGATTTCCCACTCCCCGGATTTCCATATCTCGCGTCGCCAGTTGATACCCGGAACCTAACTGGGTAAACTCCTGAATCGCCCGTAAACGCTTGCGGGCGGCGTCGGATAGAGTATCTTGTTTGGGATAGAATAACCAAGCATGTGCCTGCACGCCGGAACGCCCGACTCGCCCTCGCAGTTGGTAGAGTTGGGCTAACCCGAAGCGCTGGGCGTCTTCAATCAGGATGGTATTGACACGGGGAATATCTAACCCGGATTCAATAATTGTGGTACAAACCAGGATATCCGCTTCCCCATTACTAAAGGTGAGCATTGTCGCTTCTAATTCCCCTTCAGGTATTTGTCCATGGGCGATAGCCAGTCTCGCACTAGGTATCATTTCCCGCAGTTTAGTGGCGACTTCTTCAATTCCCTCAATTCGAGGAACTACATAAAATATCTGTCCCCCGCGATCTAATTCAGTGCGAATTGCAGTCCGAACCGCTTCTGGATTATACGGGGCTAAATGGGTTTTAATCGGGCGACGGGAGGGAGGGGGTGTGGTAATTAAACTCATTTCCCGCACCCCAGAGAGGGACATATATAAGGTACGGGGAATCGGTGTGGCGGTTAAGGTAAGGACATCAACTTGTGTTTTTAGGGTTTTAATTTTCTCCTTTTGATTCACGCCAAAGCGCTGTTCTTCATCGACGACTAGCATGCCTAAGTCGCGAAATTTGACAGTTTTGCCTAAGAGTTGATGGGTACCGACAACAACATCTAGTTCGCCTGTAGAAAGGCGGCGCTGAATTTCCTTACGTTCCTGGGCGGTACGAAACCGATTCAGTAATCCCACATGAATTGGATATGGGGCAAAGCGTTCTTTTAACGTGTGGTAATGTTGTTGAGTAAGAATCGTAGTTGGGGCGAGGAAGGCGACTTGTTTTCCGGAGATAATCACTTTAAAAATTGCCCGCAAAGCTACCTCGGTTTTGCCAAAGCCCACATCCCCACAGACCAAGCGATCCATGGGGCGATCGCTCTCTAAATCTCGCTTTACGTCTTGCACGGCTTTGAGTTGATCGGGGGTGGGTTGGTAGGGGAAGGATTCCTCTAATTCATCTTGCCAGGACGAATCTTCTGGAAAGGCATAACCGGATCGTTGACTGCGCTGGGCATAGAGTTTAAGTAAATCAACCGCCAGTTTCTTAATGGTTTTGCGAACCCGATTTTTGGTCTTTTCCCAGGCTTTACTGGACATTTTATTCAATTGCGGCGCACGGCTATCGGCACGGCGATAGCGTGACAAAACCCCAACCTGATCGGCGGCGACTCGTAATAAGCCATCGGCATATTTGATGACTAAATATTCACGGGTTTGATAGTTAAGGGTGAGGCTTTCTAGCTTGACAAATTGACCAATGCCATGGTTTTTATGCACCACATAATCCCCAGGCGTTAACTTATTTGGGTCAACTTGTTTGGATGCGGCACGGCGTCGCTTCCGCACATAACTGGGGGTGGCGAGAGTATGCTGTCCAAAAAACTCGCGATCGCTAATTACAACCAAGCGAAACGTAGGCAGGATAAAGCCTTCCAATTCCGCTAATCCGGAATATTTCACCGCCACAGGTGTTTTCTGGCTTTGCAGTTTATCAATCGCCGGATAGTCACGGGGATTGGGAACAAATTGAGCCGGACAATCATGTTCCTGTAACAGAGAAACCGAACGACTGGGTTGAGCCGAAACCAACCAAACCGAAAACTTGCGATCGCGTTCACGGCGGACAATTTCTGCAAGTTTGGCAAACTGGTGTGGTGTGGCGGGAATCGGGCGGCTGGCTAAATTCACCGCCGTCTCATTAGTGGCTTCTGCTAGTTCTGATAAATAGACTGTAGAGACGTTGCATGCAACGTCTCTACATAGCGCGTCTGGGTCATATTGACGATGCAGAGGGGGAAGAGGATGGGCTAATGTATCTAAATGATCTTGAGCATGTTCCACCCAGCGATCGCAATGAGCGCGACATTGTTCAGGTTCATCAATAGCAATTACTGTATTATCGGGCAAATAATCTAACAGAGAAGCAGGTTGATCAAACGTAATCCCCAAGAAGCGACGACTCCCTTCCAGATGTCCCCCCGCTTGCCAGAGTGCCTGTTCCTCTTCCTGTAGATGGATTTGAACCTGTTGGGCTTGGGTATCACTGAGGGCATCAGTAATAATGGGGCTAAAATCAGTAGGGGTGAGTACCAGTTGCTCAATTTTATCTAGGGAGCGTTGGGTTGCAGGGTCAAATTCGCGCAGTTGTTCGAGTTCATCCCCGAACCACTCCAAACGCACAGGTAATTCGGCAGCAACCGGGAAAATATCCACAATATCACCGCGCCGACTCCACTGACCTTCCATTTCCACCAGTGGCACTCGATCATAACCCAAGCGTGCTAATTGTTTATCGATGTCTTTAATATCCCAACTTACGCCTCGGTTGATTGTCAGGCAGTAGGATGCAAAGGCGGCGACTGGTGGTAAATGGGGTTGGAGTGCCGCATGAGTGGCGACAATTGCCAGTTGTCCGTTGTGCTTTGTCTGTCCATTGTCCGTTGAAGTTTGTGGGTTACCCTGATCAGGATTTGACGAATGATCAATCACCAAATCGGCTAATACCTGCAGTTGTCCCCAAGTCATTTCCGATTCAGGGTCAAAAGGTTCGTAGGGTGACGCTTCCGAGGTGGGATAGAAATGAACCGTTTGCCAGTTCATGGCTTCCAGTTGCACCGCCCAGCGACTGGCTTCCTCCAACGTGGCGCAGATAACCAAAAGATTGCGCCCTGCGGCTTGGGCGATGGCAGATGAGACTAATCCCTTAGGTAGACGGGCAATCCCATTCAGGTGCAAAAACGACTGACGATTCAGTTTAGAGAGGAGTTCACCCGTCAGGGGCGATCGCTCCAGAGTCCGAATGATAGAAGAGAATGCCATGATTCACCGCACGTTATTAGAACTAGACAACCCAAGCCGCCATCCATCGACTTATCCTATTGTAGAAGCCTTGGTCGGGGCAGGTTCAGTTATAGCTAGGTCAAAAAGAAATAATAATCGTGAAACTTGCCCCTACACTAAATCCCCAACCTGATTCACCCCACAGTCAATCTACCGCTCAACCCCTCTGCGCCCCTCTGCGTTAAAAAAACTAAGCTATTGCCCTCCTCAAACCTTGGTCAGGACAGGTTTCCTCCCCTAGATAGGAGTGAGTCAAAAGAACCCCCGACACCAAACCCCAGACGCTTCTCACATCACCTCTGGAACAGTCAAAACCCAGAACTCAAGTCATGCTTGATACTAGAACCTGAGAATACATCCTCTCTCATTCCCAGCCATTACACTCATGTCCTTTGTCTCTCGCGAAATTGTCTTTGTCCTCTTGCTAATCGGACTCAATGGTATCTTTAGCTATGTCAGAGATGGCGATTGTTGCCGCTCGCAAGGTACGCCTGCAACAGTTAGCCAATCAAGAGTTGACAACCAAGCATTCCCAAGGTAACATGACATGACATTTATCCACGCCAAGGTCGAAGCTGTGGTTAAGAAAAAAGCTAAAAAGCAATCTAAGCGAAAAAAGCCTCAAAAAGAGTCAAACATCAGAACCGATGTTTGGCAATTGGTTATGACGCAAGAGCAGCGCCGACTAGCCGTCTTGACCGTAGCGGAATACCGACATTTTCTGAAGCCATTAGTACTTATTAGCTATTGGAATTGGGGCAACCTGTCTGGGTTGAACAGTAATGAAAGAGTTAATGCTCTAGAAAAGCTGGTTCACCAGACAGGGGATAATCCTAATCCTAAATACTATTGGTATTTCCAGAAAAGTATTGGTCGTTATCCTTCATTCCGGAAATTTCCCAGTTATCTAAGACGTGCTGCTATTCAGGAAGCATTGGGTATTGTTAGCAGCTTCGTTACTCGCTGGGATGCTTGGAAGAGGGGAGAGCGAAAACATCGTTACGACAAATCGCCCAGGTTAACCGTAATGTGCAATAGCTATCCAGCTTTGTACAAGGGTCAGCAAATCAAGTACCATTCCAACTTCAATGCAGTAGAGCTGAAAATATGGAATGGTGCTGATTGGGTTTGGATGCAAGGTGTTTCCATCAAAAAGCATGGAAAAAGTCGGCACACCAGAGAGGGAGCAAAACTGTTGTCTCCTGCTCTGGTTGCTAATAAGCGAAGTGTTCATCTTTCCATGTCCGTTGAGGTTAATCCTCAATCTCTACCTGATTCAGATTATGTTTGTGCTATTGATATTGGCATAAACACAACAGCCACCTGCTCAATAGTTGGCTCATACGGTACTGTAAAAGCTAGGAAATTCCTCAATCCGGCTAGAGACATAGACCGTCGCGACCAACGTAAGCAGCGCATTGCGACTAAGTCCAAACTAACTCGGAAAATTACCAACCAGGATTTACCTAAAGGCTTCTGCCAAGGTTTGTATCGAAAGTCTAAAAACATCAACAAACATATTGCTCAAACGGTTTCTAGGCAGATTGTTGAGTTTGCACAAAAACATCAAGTTAACGTGATTGTGTTTGAGGACTTATCGAATTGGAAAGCTAAGGGTGGGAAGCATGGGTCTTTGCAGAAACAGCGCTTTCACCAATGGTGCAAGGATAAATTAGTTGAGCTAACCATTCAGAAATTCTCTGAGTTGGGCGCAAAGGTATGTAAAGTCAACGCTAAATACACCAGTGCTTACGCCTTTGACGGTAGTGGGAAAATTAAGCGGAGTAACAAGAAGTATTCCCAAGCCGTATTCCCAAATGGCAAGCGCTACAACGCTGACCTATCCGCTTCCTACAACATCGGTGCCAGATATTGGTACGCGGTATTAACCAATAGTAAATTCACTAGGGTCTGGGCAGGCAGAAGCTCCTCCCAGACGCTGCGAACGCCAGTGACGCTCAGTACTCTTTGGGAGCTGAGTAAAGCCTAGCATAAGAATCCCCTGCTAGAATTTTTAATTTAGCTGGGGTGCGTTCAAGTGATGGATATGGATGGCAATCGGGTGGATAAGATATTGGTGATCCCGTTGCACAAAGAGTATTATCAGCGTCCCAATGATGTGTATTAAATCCTTTTTGTAGAGACGTTGCATGCAACGTCTCTACTAATCGGGTCGCCCTATTGTTTTAAACGCTACCAACCATGGGTTTTTCGGGCAAGGATTGACGTAAACGATCGCCATATAAGGCTAACGCATTCCCGCCTAACAACAGTCCCAGATGTTCCCGGTCATAATCGGCAACGGTTGCAGCATCCTGGACACAGCCGTGCAGCACACCATCCCAGTGACCATAATCTCCAGAAAAGCAGGTTAAATGCTTACCAATCTCACCCATCGCCACGGGCAAATACGCAGGACCCGGATCATCGGATTCAAAGGAGGTAAAAATTTGACCCCGTTCAAAATACTCGAAGGGATCACGGTGACGCAAGTCATAATGTTCATACAAGCTAGCATCCTCAATTTTGGTCGGATCATGTGCCGCATTCCACAACAAATCAAACAGGTTTTTCGCCTGAGAGATAATGTTGACATTATCCCGACCGCCTTTTTCCTGAATCATCAATTTGGTGAATTCCATCAAAGAGGGGCGATAGGGATGTTTGGGGTCAAAGTCGCGAATTCGCTTTTCCCAATGTTCATGGAACGCATGGGCTAAATCCGGTAGCCAACCACAACCGCCTTCTAAGAAGCCAACCCGCAGGGTGGGGAATTGTTCAAACGCCCCATCAAATACCATCCGGGCTAATGCCAATTGTTGCTGGTTGCGCTGAACAAAAATATGGTTGAGGACAAAGGTTTCTAGATGATCCGCAATTCCGCCCACCATGTAGGAACCGGGTCCACCGTGAATTCCTAAACCAATATCCAAGTCTACCGCCGCCTGTAAAATCGGACGGAAGTCAGGATGGCTAATTGCTTTACAGGTGCGAATTTCGGGGAATGCATCGGGGGCTTTGGGATGGGGAATCGGCATATTGGGCGCAACGGCGACGCTAATCATCCCCAGTTCGTTGACACAGCGATGCATTTCCTTAACCGCTTCATCTACATCCTGAAGACAAATAACCCCAATGGGTTTGAGGCGATTATCATAACCCCGGCAATCATCTGCCATGTAACTGTTGTAGGCGCGGCAGAGTGCGATCGCAAAGTCTTTATCCAGAATACTGGAAAAGATCAGATTCAGTGTGCCAAAGATAACATGGACATCAATCCCCTCTTGATCCATGTGTTGAATCCGCACCCGATTGAACATCGCACCCAATGTGGTATCTGGATGCAGATTGCGAAAGCCACCTTTCCCTAATCCCTGAGGTTGGGGAAACATCCGCAAAAAGTCATTTTTACCGGTTTCGGGATTGAAGTCTACAATCTTTGCCCGTTGATCACCGAGACTATCAATTACCAAACCGACGCGATCGCGATACTCTGGTTCTAGATAATCCCGCATAATCATCGGATTCTCTAGCTTATGAGCATCCGCATCGATCACTAGCAAGTCTTGATACATTGTCACTCCTCAACTTGTTGATGAAGGCGTGAAGTACCCCAACTTGCTTCGCTGAAGTTGGGGCTTCCAACTAGCAAGCAAGGACGGTCTTATTCGTCTTCGGGATTTCCCGTTTCATCCGCCGACGCCTCCAAAAGTTACCTTTTATTGGTCTTACTCAGCGTCCACAGGCAGCCGTCCGCCTTCCGCAGACAGTAATATTATTGTTAGCCCGCTTGGTTAGAGCGGTTTATGGTTAGAATTCTAACCGGATAATGGCTCGCCTGGGTAGAAGGAAAAAATGCCCAAGGGATTTGGTATTACCCATCTCCCCCATCTCCCAGACTTAGCATGCTACGTCTCTACACTATGCCCAATCACCCCTTCCTGGCGGGACGCAAGCCAAACCAGTTCTCGAATGACCAAGATAGGGAAGCGAGGATAGTGATACCCGGATATTTGCGAAACGCGGGTTCATTCTTCTCAAAGAACGCATGTCCCCCCAAAGCAAAGACTTGGGTGAGGATGACGCAAATCAAGGTCAACCGCCAATCGTAGAATAGTAGGATAACGGCTGCGATCGCGAGTAGGTTGGTGAGGTGGTGCAGCCTCTGATTGATCGGATGGCGATGAGAGGCGATGAAATGGGCTTTGGCTTCTTGGAAGTTGTTCAATGACACTCTCCTACAATGACACTCAACTCAGTAAGCTTAAACCATTCTAATGGTTTGGTACAGCTAATTTAATGGATTAGCCCCGTAGGGGCGCAAGGCTTGCGCCCGTGCCCACTTAAGCCATAACCCTTACCCATTCTAATTTTCAGCTATGAGAGAAGGGCGGGTTTATTCAAGTTATCAGTTGGGTGCCATAAGTTATCTGTAAAACCCGCCCCTACACCCCCACTCTAAGAGCTATTTACCTTAAGTTGATACGAATGACCGACTTGTGCGCGATTTAACCATAAATCTATCCATTATTCTTCATTTTTAATCGGAGCCGGAAGTAGAATTCCTTCGGAGCGCAAGGTATCCATAAACGTCTTCCGTAGAGTGCGCTGGATTTGAAGATGCTTTCCTGGCTTAACCTTCGTCAATGTCTTTAGCAACAAGTTAGACTCTCCGAGACTTTCTACACCATCAATTTGTGTGGGTTCGAGGACATCGGGATCATTGGCGTTTAATTCTTGTCCGACTTCCTCAACAACTTGATAAACTTGGGCTAAGTTAGCATGATAAGAAATGCAAACTTCCACGACAGCAAAAATGTATTCTTTGGAGTAGTTAACCACTGAGCCAATCGCACCATTGCGAATAATCTGTAATTGACCATTAGGATGTCTAAGACGAGTTGTTCTCAGTTCAATCGCCTCCACCGTCCCCTCGACGACTTTCTCTTCCACGTTCCCGGCTTCAATATAATCCCCAACTAAATAGTAGTTTTCAAACAAAATAAAGAAGCCACAAACCATATCGTTAACCAGTTCCTGGGCACCAAATCCTACCGCTAGACCAATAATACCCGCACCGGCTAGGATGGGAGTTGGATCAATATTGAGAGTATACAGAATAGAAACCCCAACGGTGAAATAAATTGAGTATTGCAATAAGCTACGAAATAGAGGAACCAGCGTTAAGCGTCTGCTTCTTTGCCGCTCGGTCAAATGTTTCTCTTTAAAGACTAATTCTTCTGCTAGTAAATAAACCACGTCATAAAACACCCGACTCAAGAATATCAGGGTGATGATTTTGATAAGTCGCAGCCCCCAATCGGATAAGTTAGCGATTAATTGAATCTGCTGAGTTACCAATATCGCTATGCAAGTGTATAAAATTAATTCCAAACACCGCTTCAAAAAGGGGATGAGGTGGCGTAGGCGATCGTAAAATCTTAATAGGTTATCCGGGCTAGAGTATCTGATGCTGAGAGCATCTAGGATATCTACGATCGCCGCCGCCGCTTTAATGATGAGTAATCCAACTGCAATGATCAAATAGATGCTTAGGGCGACAAAAATATAGTCAGAAATGACGGCGGGTAATTTTAAAAACAGACTACAGCAACCGATTATCCACAGCCAACTGCCCCATTTTATTCTTTTATAAAGTTCGCCAAAAAAAGCGTCAATACTTTCGTCATCGGTAGTGCTGCTATCTATATTTTTGGCGCGAGTGTTCGCTAGTTTGAGGCAATATTGGATCAAGACTAGAGCGATCGCCGCTAAAATTACCGTACCGATACTTTGAGCGATGCCAACTGCCAATGTTAGCCAAAATCTGGGTGGAATAAGCCCAATCAGATCGAGTGTATATTTTTGTATGTCTTTCCCTTGATAGATCAAGAAACCATTAACACCGACAATCGCAAGGCACAGCACAAAGCCAGTCAGGATCAGCAATCCGGTGATGTTCCGACGCATCATTTTGACTCGTTGCGCCTCAATGTGAAAGAGTGGGTATTTAATCAATAGTTTTGACAACTTACCCACCAACCAAATCAAAACCAAGAAAATGACAATTACGATGCTAACTTCAGCAAAAATAATTAATGTATTCATAGATTATTCTCATGAAAATATTTTTTATCATTATTATCACCCTAAGTCTGGGAGAGCTTCCACTCCAATGGATCTAGCTTGTAATAGTGTTTCAATTGCCGATAAAGTGCAGCATGTTTCCTCACCATTTGAGCAGGTTTTTCAAAGAATGTCTCTGTCGCTACAGCAAAAAATTCAGCCGGATCAGTCGCCCCATATTTATTCATCACTGTTTTTCTCCCGCGTTGAGCATCGCGTTGTAATTGCTGATACTCTTGGCTAAATACCTGCGCCCACATCTGATAATCAGCTTGAGAATCCAGCTTGGGTACACCGTTAATCATACCATCGGTTTGATCGAGCTGATGAGCAAATTCGTGGAGAACCACATTATGTCCATCCTGCCAATTCTGGATATCATATTCGATTTGTTGCCAGGATAGGACAAGTTGATCTCGTGTCCACGATTCCCCCAGTCTCACTTCATCTCTTTCTTCTATAATATAATCACTGATTCGTTTCGTGGGTTTGACTCGGTACGCGCTGGGATAAACCAGAATTGACACTAAATTGGGATAATAGTCACCGCTATCATTCAGTAAAAGCAGACAAGCTTGAGCCGCAATCGTCAGTTTTATTTCTTCAGTAATCTGTAATCCTCTACAGCCAATAAACTGTTTTTCAGCTAAAAAAACAGCCATGTAACTCTGGAGTTTTCGTTGTCGGGATTGAGGTAGACGGTGATAGAATGGCAAGATTTGCTCGGTAAACGTTTGCCAACGCCGAGGAAACGATTTATTTTGGATGCGGTTCCGTCGCCATTTAGTCAGAAGTGGACTTAAGAGAACCCCAGCACAAATCCCAACAATAATTACTAAAACAATAATAGCTTCAACCATATATTTATTGTAAGTTGTAGCCCTCACCGGATGCCCATACCCCTATTAGATCCCCCTTACGTCCCCCTTCAAAAGGGGGAGACTAACGGATTACTGATACTCAAGGAAATCATAGAGAATTTCATCGGGTTCATCCTCGATGTCTTTCCAATCCTCAGATACCTCAGATGCGATCGCGGATGGTTGGGTTGGGATATTATTAGCGTTTACCTGACTCAGTGCCGCGATTTGTTGGCTGAGGCGGTCAGCTTTTTCGGCGAGGGTATCCAATTGTTCAACGGTAGCATAGCGTTTGGCTTCTTCGCCTAGCTGGAAAAATTGAGTCAAGATTTCCACAACCGCCGAATCAAGGGAGTCAAGTTGCTTTTTATCTTGGTAGGTTGTCAGAGATTGGTAGAGGGAATCGGAAATAGAAACACTGGGAAGCTTTTTGTTAGAATTCATGATTTTTGCCCTTCAAACTAGAGTACAATGAGGTAATACAGCTAATTCACTCGTGAAAACTATCATTATATCGGGACTGGTGTTGGCATTCGCGATCGCCTGTCATTCTCCCTCTCCCTCTGAGCCTAAAGCGTCCGTCAGTACAGCCCAAAGCAGTACGGACAAATTAGCGGCGAACCTTAGCCAAACTACTTCTGGTTCTGAACCCTCAATCGTTGGCGATAACCCAACCGTTGGTAGAGTCAAAAGTATGGTTAATGGTGACCTAATGTGTTACGTTACTCTGGTTGATGAAAATAATAGTGAACATGAAATCGGTGCAACGTTTGAGATCTGTGCCAACTCCAACCTATTTCTCAATCAAAAAGTACGCCTTTTTTATGAGAGAATTCCCGTTAATGATTGCCAAAGTATTGAACCCTGTGGCAAGACCCGAATAGAGTCTCTGATTACTAAAATGGAGACTATTGGAGACGGAAACTCTGAAAATCTAGGAAACTCACAAACATTAAGTAATGGTGAGTGGACAATCACGATTAGTAATCGAGAGTCTTGGTCAGGAGTGAATGGAACCGGAAATCTGAGCTATCGGGGATGTGATTCCCAAGGCAACTGTATTGATTTAACAGGCGGTAAAGTGACCTGTCGCGATGGACTATGTACAATAGGATGGAGAAATGGGGATTATTTGTATGTAATTCATGAACCCCGCCCTACTTCGTGAGGACGGGGATTGGCAGAGGGAACCTGCCAGGAAGTCATGAATAGGGCATGAGTTGGTAGGGGACAACCACTGCTGAACGCTTCTCTAGTTCAGCTTAAATGTAGGTCTAGGAATCTCTAAACACTGGGTAAATCCAGGACACACCCCTATCAATGCCTGAAGAGACGTAAACATTTACACGAGTGGATTATATCTATGAATCGTGTTCCGGTTGTTAGCAAAGAAGGAAAACCACTAATGCCCACTAAACCATCCAGGGCTAGACGGTGGATAAAAGAGGGCAAGGCAGTGGGGAAATGGTCAGATCTGGGAGTCTATTACGTCCAACTCACCACGCCACCATCGGCTGAGGAAGTACAACCAATTGCGGTAGGGGTCGATCCGGGTAAGTCCTACTCCGGTGTCGGGGTTCAGTCGGCTAAATGCACTCTACTACAACTACACCTGATCCTCCCGTTTGGGCGGGTTAAAAAACGGATGGAAACCCGTGCTATGCTGCGACGGGGACGACGAGGGCGGCGGATTAACCGGGACGTTCCGTTCAAGCAACGCAACTATCGGCAATGCCGTTTTGATAACCGCAAACAGTGTAAACTTCCCCCATCTATTAAAGCCTCACGGCAGTTGGAGCTAAGGGTAGTCAAAGAATTGGCGGCGATATTCCCGGTAACTGCCATTGGGTATGAGCGAGTTAGAGCCGACATCGACCAAACTAAACGTAAACGTGCCAAGTCGGGCAAGGGCTTCTCTCCGGTGATGACGGGTCAGAATTGGGCAATATCCCAAATGGAAAAAATTGCCCCCGTCTATGTCCGGCACGGTTGGCAAAAGGATGGAAACGGCACATCCCAACTCCGAACCCAACTAGGGTTAGAGAAGGACTTGGTTAACAAGTCCATAGCTAAACCGGAAACCCACGCGGTTGATGGGGTGACGTTGGCTTGCGGGTACTTGATCAAGTATGTCCCATTTACTGGCTCTAACTCCCACGGTTACACCCATAAGGGTAACGTTAACGTGACCCCCTCCCCATTTAAAATCATCACCCGCCTCGGTGCAGTGAAGCGGGGGAAGGAGTATGGGTTCTTCCGCCGTCAATTACACTTTGAAGTACCGGATAAGTCGGGGGCAAGGAAGCGCAAGGGCGGAACGATTACCCCTTTTGGAGTGAGAATTGGTGATTTGGTCAGAGCAGAGAAAGCTGGGAAAGTCTACATTGGCTATGTCAGCGGATTCACCGATACCAAAAAGACCAAAAATGTTTCCGTTTGCGACTACACCTGGAAACGTATTGGGCAATTTGTACCCAGCAAGATCAAGTTAATCAGGAGAAATAATGGCTTATGCGTAGCGTAAAAAGAGTTGGATGCCTCCATTCTTCCGGCATCCCGCTATCCCTCCTCGCCCTACGAGAGTTGAGGGCGAGGACTCCCGCGAATACGTTGAACAACCAATCGATAATCCAGATCGTCCTGAAACAGCGGAGAGTTCAACAAGACTTATTGTCCGTAAAGGTTCTGAGGTAATCCTAGAAACGACAGGATTTAAAATTGTCTCTCCTTAGCCTTTGCCTAATCATAATTATCTCCATTACTCGTTAAATTCTGTACATTTTAAACGTCCCTGCCGAACTTCAGCTTCCGAACTATCCGCATAAATACTCGTGGAAATCACGCGATTTGTGACCTCCTCTAAATAGGAACGCAGCGTCTCATCCAACTCCTGAAATTCGGGCCACAGGGTTTCATTCACAAAGCTAACCGGAACACGAGCCATTACTGTGGTATATTTTTGCCGATAATAGCGATAGGGTTCAATCCCGTAACGACGTAATAACGCTAAAAATAGCTTCTTTGACCACATATCCGTCAATGTGAATTTGTATTCCACCGGCGGATCAAGCTTTTGCACATCGGTGAGCTTTTCGCGGATACGGTCTAGGGCGTTCGCCGCCGCCACTTTTTCCCCCGTTGTAGTTGCACCTGCAAATAAGGATTCAATGCGTTGTAGTTTTTCAATCAGCTTTTGTTCTTCTGTCAAGATGATTCCCTCTCGGCTTCAATTCAAATTGACCACCGATTGTTAATATATCACTCTTGCCCAGCCTAAATAGGGGCTGCTGAATAAGTCTTGTGGTGGGGGTAGGGAGTTCTTGAAGCAGGGGAAGCAGGGGAAGCAAGTAACGTAGGGTGGGTTAGGCGGCATCTAAATCGAAGCGATAATCATTTAATGGAGTATCCGCCGCAACCCACCGATGTTAACTGAGCGGTGTATTCTTTAATCAATATTTCAGATAATGACTCTTAACTTTATTGGGTTTCCTATGTTAACCCAACCTACAACTACTAAAATTAAGGAATAGATGGCATCGTTAAATCGGGCGCACGGAGCGTGCACCCCTACCGTTTTGTTTGCCTAATCCTAATTCATTTATGCTGGTTGTTTCACAGGTAAATCTGCACTCTTCCAGGCACTCCATGAACCGGGAATATTGATAACTTTCTTAAACCCATGCTTTTGCAGCAAACTGGCAGCAATAGATGCCCGATATCCACTCCCACAGTAGGTAGCTACGGTTTTATTTTTATCTAACTTATCCAGTTTTTCTTCAAGATGAGGGACATAAATATGTTCAGCGCCAGGGATGCAGCCACTGTGAAATTCTTTATCGGTTCGCACATCTAACACCGTCAGCTTTGAGTCTTCCTTGTGCTGATTCAACTCATGCACCGTCCACTCACCCAGGTGCTGCAAGGGTAGCCCCGCATTCTGCCAACTTTTCATCCCATTATGGAGATATCCGGCTAATTTATCGTAACCCACACGGAATAACTGTTCTGTAACAAGCGATAAATCCCGCGCACTTTCTACGACTAATAACAGCGTTTTTTCGGGTTCAATCATCCAACCCATCCAGGTAGGAAAGGCAGATTGCAGGGCAATGTTAATCGCACCCGGAATATGTCCGCCGCCAAATGCCAGCATGGAACGGGTATCAATGACAATGGTGTTTTCATCTGCCATTTTCTGTTGGAATTCTTGAGGAGATAAGGGTTGCAATGTTGGCACGCACCCTTTAATCGGTGCCCCTTTAGCGTTCACTTTCTTTAAGCGGGAATAGTGAGTGGGGGGTTCTGGCATATCGCTCAAAATCCACTCGACAAATTCGGCTTCGGTTCGCTGTTTATAGGCGTCACTAAAAATCCGTTCATTGCCGATTGTACTCTGTCGTCGATCGCCTATGGATTTACCGCAGGCTGAACCCGCACCATGACAGGGATAAACTTCGACGCGATCGCCTAATGGGACGAGTTTGTCGAATAATGAATGATACAGTTGCGCCGCCTGTTTTTTCTCGGTTCCTGTACCGACTAAATCGGGACGCCCAACATCTAGATTAAACAGCGTGTCTCCTGTGAGTACGCCAAAGGGTTCTTTCCCCTGGTGAGCATCATGAATTAATACACAGATATGTTCTGGCGTATGTCCCGGCGTATGCAGGGTGCGGAGGGTAACTGTACCCAGTTGTAACTCGTCTCCCTCACTCAGTTGCTGTATCTGGAATTGATAATCTTTACTCTTCCCGCCGTAAATTGTTGCGCCAGTACGGGCTTGAAGTTCCGATGCGCCGGATACAAAGTCGGCGTGGATATGGGTTTCCAGAATATGGGTAATTCTCACACCCCGCGATCTCGCAATTTGCAAATAGATATCGACGTCGCGGCGCGGATCAATAACGGCGGCGACACCCGCTTTATCGTCTCCCACTATATAGGATAGCTGCGCCAATCCTTCGGTGTTAATTTGTTCTAAAACTAATGCCATGATTCTTTCTCCGATTCAGGATTAACTCCCTTGTGAATGCTGTGAAATATAATTTTTGAAGAATTCTTTCATTGGAGGGGATTTCTCACAATCAAAGCCCATGCTTTTGCCTTTTTCCATGGCTTGTTCTGCGGTCATTCCTTCGCGAGTTGCCACATACATTAATGCCATCATCCCGGAACGTAACCCACTCTTGCAGTGAATTACGGCTGGCTTGGGCAGTTCCTCGATTTGTTGGAGAACTTGGCTTGCCAGTTCCTCGGTTAGGGCGTCGGGTTTAACGGGGATATTGACATAGTGCAATCCGGCGGCGGCGGCTTGCTGCTTTTCATCGCTAGCGAACCCCTCTTCCTCACGCGATCGCAGATTCAATACCGATTTCACCCCCTCTTGAGCCGCTTGTTGCAATTGCTCCGGCGTCACCTGATTGGTGGCTACGGTTAAGTTATCGTTGATATTTTTAGCGTTTTCCATGAACGTCTAACTCCTTGTTAAAATGCCGATAGTCTAATTGAAATGGGTATAAATAAACACATTGATTCAGGCTCGATATCCCCAAAGAACTTCTTGAGCGGACTTGCCGGGATTCCATCCTAGGTGTCCCCATTCAATGTCACATTAGACACACCAATTTATTCTGAGGTCGGCTATTTATAGTCCATTCATAGTCTTGGCTGAAAATTGGCACAATTCATCTAACCTGAGAAGGATCTTTTTTTCTGTCTAACGATAGTTGTAATTTTGAGATTAGGCTACTTTATTAGACGCTTCGGCTGTGAGTTAACAGGCGACTTCAGCTAAACGTCACCTCGCTCATGATACTAGCAGAAATTATTGTCAATAGAGTGATCTCTTTTTTTAAGGAAAGTCGGGGCGGGTTTAGTCGCATCTGGGTAAACCAGAAGCGATAGTTGTCAAACCCGCCCCTAAATGGGCGCTATGATGTTCTGCGATTTGGCATCAGTGTTTGTGTTGATTCCTCAGGGCTTTAGTGATTTTTTTCCACTTTTCCTTCTCGGCTAAGGAGGCTTTTTGGTCTTGTTTCCTGGCTAAATAGTGAAGTTCTTTTTGCAGTTTTTGATAATTCAGGAAACGCTGCTCATCAAGGATGCCATTTTCCAAGGCTTGTTGCACAGCACAACCGGGTTCGTCTTGGTGTTTACAATTACGAAAACGACAGTGCTGGGCTAAGGTGTCGATATCGGTAAAGGTATCGGCTAAACTTTCCTCGTCTGCCCAGATCTGAAGTTCCCGCATCCCTGGAGTATCGATCAGCAAACCTCCTGAAGGCAGGGGAATCAATTGGCGATGGGTAGTGGTATGTCGCCCTTTACAATCGCCCGAACGGACTTCTCCAACCGCTTGCACGACTTGACCAATTAACTGGTTCACCAACGTCGATTTGCCGACGCCTGAGGAGCCGAGTAAAGCAACAGTTTGTCCGGGTTTTAGGTAAGGTGTTAGGGATTCTAATCCCTGATTTTTGACTGCACTTAAAATAATCACAGGTACACCAAAAGCGATCGCTTCAACAGCCTCTCGCTTTTCAGCAATATCCTCGCCTAAATCCGCTTTATTGAGGACAATTACAGGATTCGCGCCGCTTTCCCACACCAGAAGCAGGTAGCGTTCAATGCGCCGCAGATTAAAATCCTCATCCAAACCAGAGACCAAAAATATCGTATCGATATTGGTGGCAATAATTTGGACTTCGGTTTTTGTGCCAACGGTTTTCCGCGAAAATTGACTTTTCCGGGGCAAAATGCCATGAATTATCGCCTGTTTACCTTCATTGGTGAGGCGAATCACCACCCAATCCCCTACAGCCGGGAAGTCTTGGCGTCCAGTTGCTTGGTAGCGCAGTTTGCCGATAACTTTTGCTGAAAGTTCGCCTTGTTCGGTGTAGAGACGATAAGTATTTTTGTACTCTAGGGCAATTCGACCAATGGTGTAGCTTTCTTGCCATTGGGGATTGAGGCTGTTGGCAAAAAATTCACTCCAGCCTAATGAGTCTAAATTCATTGATTTCCTCAGTGTCTGTTCAGACATAGAGTTATCCTTCTGGGTATTTCCCGATTACAGATTTATGTATTATACTACAAAAAAACTACAGTTAAGTAGATGGACACAATTAACGTGAACGGTTGAGATTAGGGAACACCTCGACTTCGCTCGGTGTCTCACAGGGAACAGTAAGGGTTTGAGGTTGATGTACAAAACTTAATACAGTACCGTTTTCTTTTGTCTGACTACTTATCTCAGATTTTGCACCTGATCCAGCCGAGAAACGGGTGAGATTACTAAGTCATTATGACTTATTGACAGGTAGCTTAATTACAAACTCTGTTCCTTGAGGATGATGGGAATGACATTGAAGCTGTCCCCCGTGTTTATCTACAACAATCTGATAGCTAATCGACAATCCTAAACCAGTTCCTTGACCGACAGGTTTGGTCGTAAAGAACGGATCAAATATTCGAGATTGAACCTCTGCCTTGATGCCAGCACCGTTGTCAGCAATACGAATAATTACCGAATTGGGTTCAACGAATTCTGTGTGAATCAAAATCATCGGTGAGGGGTGATTATTTATTGGGGATAGGTGATTGCTATTTCCTCTGTTGGCTGAAGGAAGTCCTGATAAATAGGCAGGATTATGAGCTTCGTCAAGGGCATCAATGGCATTGCTTAGAATATTCATAAACACTTGATTGAGTTGACCCGGATAACATTTGACTAACGGCAGTTGACCATAGTCTTTAACCAGTTTAATCGGAGGACGATTTCCCTGTTGGGTCAGTCGATGTTTTAAAATTAGCAGAGTGCTATCGATGCCTTGATGGAGATTCACCTGCTTGCACTCGGCTTCATCAAGTCGGGAAAAGTGGCGTAAGGATTGGACAATTTCACTGATGCGACGAGCGCCTTCTTGCATTGAGGCGAGAAGTTTGGGGAAATCAGTGGCAATAAATTCTAGGTCAATATAATCTATGTATTCGGCAATCTCGGCAACGGGTTCGGGATAGTGTTTGCCATAGAGTTGAATCAGGTGCAGTAAGTCTTGAGTATAGTCGGAGGCGGGAGTGATGTTGCCGTAGATGAAGCTGGTGGGGTTGTTGATTTCGTGTGCCACCCCTGCCACGAGTTGCCCCAAACTAACCATTTTTTCATTTTGTACCAGTTGGGCTTGGGTGCGTTGGAGTTCCTGCAAGGCTTGTTCGAGTTGCAAGGCTCTTTCTCGTTCTTGCTGGGTGATTAAGTGCAAGGCTTCTTGGGAACGTTTGCTCTCGGTGATGTCGGAAAATGAGGTGACAACGGCGTAGGGTTGGCTGTCTCCGGGATTAAACAGAGGTTGAGAATTCATGCTAATCCAGGTGATATCATGTCTTTGTTCTTGGCATATTTGCTCCTTGTGTCGTAATTTCAGCCCTCCGCTTTTTGCCTTGTTTCCAGCAACAGGTGAGTCGTTCACTGGACAAGGTAGGAGTGATGCTTCGGGTGGGGAAATTCCCATAATTACTCTTACTTGGGGTTTTCCTGTGCGTAAGGTTACCATCGCGGGATGGTTTTGGCTGGGGAAGGGAGAACCATCTTCCTGAATGATTTGTCCCCCCCAGTTCATCCCGATTTGTCCGAGTATCTGTTGAGCAGAACGTCCTAAAATGTTTTCAGCACTGAGATTACAAGCAATAATCTGACCGTCGGCTTGCTGGAGTAGAATGCCCTCAGACATGGCGGTGACGACGGAACGATATCGTTGTTCGCTGACTCGTAGTTCTTTTTCTATGCGTTGCCGCTCGATGAGTTCCGCCTGTACTTTAGAATATAGCTCCGATTGTTGGAGTGCGATCGCGACTTGGGTGGCTAATTGCTGTAATAGCTCGATTTCGTAGGATTGCCAGTGCCGTTGACTACGACAGTGATGGACGATTAATAATCCCCAAAGTTTGTCACCTAAAATAATTGGCACGACTAAGTTGGCGATGACTTGGAAGGGTGTAAGTAACTGGAGATGACAAGGATGTAAACCTGCGGTATAAATATTAGCGATCGCACTAACTCGACCTTGCTGATAAAGTTGAGCGTAGTCTTTGCCAAAACAGGGATCATCTAGAGTTGTATTCAGAACGGCTGTCCAGGGTTCCCCCACTGACTCGACGACAATCTGCCCACTCCAGTCTGGATTGAAGCGGTAAATCAACACTCGGTCTGTTTCTAGGAACTGTCGCACCTCGGTGACGGTGGTGTCAAGAATTTCATCCAAGTCTAAGGATTGGTGAATGCGTAAGGCAATTGCCCCGAATAACCGTTCCCGTTGTTGCGCTGCGACGCGATCGCTGATATCTAGTAGAGTACCGAATAGTTTATGCACCTGACCCTGGGCATTGAAAATCGGTTCTCCTTGGGCGAAAAGATGGCGGATAAACCCATCAGGGTGCAGGATACGAAATTCTAGTTGGCACGATTTCCCCCGAACGAGTTGGTGAACTGTTTTTTTCCAAGCTTTTCTATCATTGGCATGAATTTTTTGTCGATGTTCTCTTAGGGTGGGTGTGGGTTGTCCTGGAGAGAGTCCATAAATGCGAAAGGTTTCATCAGACCAAGTAATGTTTTGGGTGGCTAAATCAAATTCCCAACTGCCCACATGGGCAACTTTTTGAGCTTGGGCAAGGTGGGTTTTTTCCTTCAAGAGTTCCGCTTGGGCTTTTTGACGTTCTTTAATTTCGGCTTCGAGTTGGGCGGTGCTGGGGATTGTCAGGGCTTGGGGAAGTAGTCGGACAAGTTCTGCTGCGGTTACCACCGAAATTAGGGCAGTCACGGCTTTTATCTCACCCGATAACCAGTAATTCGGATGCCAAAGCGTCCAGATTTCCATAATATGGGTCGTACCACAGGCAATGATGAACCCACTAAATAACCAGAAAATCCAGTTAAATGGGACATCGCTTCTCTTGGTGACAAAATAAGTTAGCGTTAGGGGAATGGAGAAATATGCCAATGCGGTGAGAAAATCAGAGATTAGGTGTAACCCAACTAATTCTGGCTTCCAGAGGTAGCAATGTCCGTGGGGAATGAAAAATTCTGCCAATACCATGGGATGAGAAAAGACTCTTAAGAAAGAATTAAAATGGTAAATTCAATGATTCTGCCCGTTATTTATACTCTACTCTTTCTCTATTCGGCAAACGGGACAAATCATTACTGTTCCCTGTTACACACCGAGCGGGTTACTGAGCGTGTTACTGAGCGAAGCGTTCGACTGAACTTCGACAGGCTCAGTTGCCGCGCTCACGCCGAAGTCCGAGGTGTTCCCTATTCCCTTTCCTCACCCCTATACTTATTCAGCAAGCCCTACTTCTTAAACGGCAAATGATAAGGGAAAAAATAACCGCAGATAAGCTGATAAAATAGCTTCTCCCCAAAAAACTGTCAATCCTGCACCTAAAGCTAGAAATGGTCCAAAGGGCATCGGTTGTCGCCGATTCAGCCAACCCATCGCCATAGCACCGCCGCCAGCAAATGCGCCGACTGCACAGGCTAAAAACCCAGCTAATAGTAAATATTTCCATCCCAACCAAGCCCCCATCATTGCGGCTAGTTTGGCATCTCCTCCGCCCATGGCGGTTTGCCCAAAGATGATAGAACCGACTAGGGTGATGATGTCAAATAACCAAATTCCCAACACTGCACCGCCAATTCCGGTCATGAGTTGAGCCGATATCTCGGAAAGTTGAGCGGTTGGGAAAAAAGCGAATGCGCCTTGAAAGACTATACCTGCAACTAATCCGGACTGGGTGAGGGAGTTGGGGAGTGTCATGGTGTCGAGATCAATTAAGGATAGGGCTAATAACCAGCTTAAAAATGTCCAATACCCAAAGGTTTCTATGCTTAAGCTATAGTGTAAAAAAACTAATAAAAATAAGCATCCGGTGATGGCTTCGACTAGGGGATAACGCCAAGAGATGCGACTACGACAATGACGACAGCGCCCTTTTAACCAGAGCCAACCGAGGATGGGGATGTTCTCTCGTTTGCCGAGTTTGTGTAAGCAATGCGGACAACGGGAGGGGGGGAACAGGATGGATAAGTTGGCGGGTAGGCGATAAACGACGACGTTGAGAAAGCTGCCGATAGATGCGCCGAGGGCAAATACGATTAAAGCGGTGATGATGATAATTAAAGTATCCATGGTGAATCATGTTGTAGGTTGGGTTGAGGAACGACACCCAATGAGTTTGATGTTAGGCATTGTTTACTAGCCTTAAGGGGGTACGATTTAACTTATAATATTTTTTGGCTAGACTTTGAGGGAATGGGGGCAAAGGATTAGGGCGCTAAAGCGCAACTACAAACAAACTATTCTACTCTCCATAACCAGGATTTGGAGTTGGGTTCTTCGGTTAGTTGATGATTGGTTTGAATTCCTTGTTTCAAGGGTTCTGTGGGTCGATAGACAAAGATGGGGGAAAATTGATTGGGAATTTGGGGAATTCCAGGGGGGAGAACCATCTGGAGATGAACGTCTGGATGCAGGGAATGACTGAGAGAAAACATAATTCCCGGAATTTTATCACTAACCACGAGGGGATTTTTGGCTTGATTGACAATTTCAGCCACTTGGGGATTATATCGACTTTTACTATGACTTTTGTGCCACCATACCGGAAATTGGGCGCTGACGATACAGGAGATAATACCACAAAATAAGAGTGCGATCGCGCCGTATTGCCAGCGCTTTAGATGCTTTGTCTCACCGTTGATTGCGGTGGTTTTGGCGGTGAGCAAGTACGCTACTGCTATCTGAATTCCTAAATAACTGGGAACGGCGTATCGGGTAATACTAGAACGACGCCCGCCTAAAATGACATCGGGTCCAATTAGGGCGATTCCGGTAACCCCAATTAAGGTGATAATAAACACCCAAGCGTTGAGGGGGGCTTTGCGGTAAAGGTAGTATAGCGCATAGCCAGCTAATAAAGCACTCAGATAATGCAGTGGACTAAATGGGCTGGTTCCTTGATTCACATCAAAGAAAATTCGACTCAGATTTAATCCCCAAAATAAGGGTAAAAATCCTTCTCGATTCAAGTTAACCGAGGCGGTATTGTCTACGAATTTGGGGAAATGGCTAATCACAATCCCTAACCAGGGTAAAAATAGGAGTAGCCCGACTAGAGATGATAATAAATACTTCGTTAGTTGGCGACTCCAACGAAATCCTTCAGTGACTAAAACATAAATACCATGTCCAATAGAAACGAAGGCGGAAAAGGGGTGAGTATAAAGTCCCAGCGCCACAGTTATTCCGTAAATTCCCCAACTCGGTAAGCTTTTTAATCGAATGGCTCGCAATAATGCCGCACTTGATAATAGAATAGTCACTGTCCACAAACTATATTCGCGTGCTTCTTGGGCGTACAAGACATGGAACGGGGAAATCGCTATAATGGCAACACCAACCCAACTTACTGTCGATAATCCGAAGAGTTCCCAACATAACCAGTACATACAAGGAAATGCCAGGAAACTGATTAATACGGATAAGAGGCGAATGGTGACAACGGAATGACCAAAGCGTTGCAACCAGAACCGTGCCATTAGATAATAGAGGGGCGAATGTTCGGGATTTCCGGCTAAGGCGTTAATCGTGTCATTGAGATCTTTTTCTGGCGTGGGATACTGATACCGCTCTAAGAAGGCTGCAACTGGAATCACCTCACCGTCGAATGCCTGCTGGATAACTTCGGTTTGGGTATACCCAGAGATTCGCATCGAGGTCATTGTCTCATCGTACCAGTAAACCTTGCGATCGAGGTTATAGACGCGGAAAACTATCCCCAGTATGATTACGGCAATCAGTAAATTTCGCCATCCGGTTGGACTTAACGGTAATTTTTTTAACATCATTCATTAATCTCACCCACGCGCCTTATTTTGACCCCTGGTAATAGGCGTCAACCAAGCTGTTGTAACTTTGTAATCTGTGTTTTTGTCAAGTCTTGGTCATGATTTTTATCGTAAGTTTAAAAAAATACATGCGTTCAAGGGAACATTGGCAGTGAGGCAAAAACTAGAAATTATACAAAGTTCCACGATAATTCAATGGTTTTAGCTTTGTCTAGATGATTGAAACTTACAAAAAACCCACCATAAATACTATACCTGAAAACCGCACATTTTACTCACAATCGCCGTAACCCCTGAAAATTAGTAGATTATTCGGGAAAAGGGGTCAAAAACGAGCAATTATAACGTTTTGTTGAGACAAGACTCTGATTGGAAAATTTGAACATTTTGGGGAGGAAGGAATAGTTGAAGTTATCAAAACTTGACAAGTTGAGCCAAAACGACATTGAGTCAAGCTACAGATGTGTCAGTAGCGAAGGAGAAAGAGTAACGGGGTATGTTGTGAATCGTGGTTATTGCCAACAGAGCGATCGCCTGTAGTCATTTCATTTGAGGTGAATGGAATTGCGGTGGTCATTTTGATATGATGAATTGTCTATTCCCTGTTCTCTGTGACACACCGAGCGAAGTCGAGGTGTTCCCTGTTCCCTATTCCCTGTTCCCTGAAAAATGGAAATTGAACGCTTTAAACTCTCCAAATCAGCCAAAGACCAACTAACCAAGCTCAAACGCTACACTAAAATTGATCAGTGGAATATTCTTTGCCGCTGGGCGTTTTGCCGTTCTCTGGCGGAACCGACTCAACCTTCACCTGTCCCGATTCCGGCTGACTCGAATGTGGAAATGACATGGCGGGTGTTTGGTGGCGAATCGGCTGATATTTTGTTAATTGCGCTGAAACAACGCTGTCATAATGATGGTTTAGGGTGTGATAAGGATACTCTGACTACTCAGTTTCGCCTTCATCTACATCGGGGGATTGGGTATTTAGCGGGTGATCCCACGATTAAGACGATTGAAGATTTTATTGAAATTGCGAATAAGGAATAAATGTTCTTGGTTATTCCCCTCTCTACACCCTTCCATCATGCATGTCTGGTTATTTTCGATGACATTATGTGTGATGTGTTCTGTGTTTTTTAACTCTGTAGGGGCGAGTTACGGGTTCCGGTTAAGAGGGGTCTACAGGTCGGCACATTTTCCCATGATGAAATAGTACCTAAAATGCGCGATCGCGTCAAGCCCTAATTCTTTTTCTTTTGGGGCAATTATCCCTTTGATGTGCCATGTTCACCTGAATATCTGAAGGGGTTCATCTGTGAACAAAGGAGATGAATACAGTAGATTTTGGTAGGTTACTGTGGATAGCGGATTAAAGGATTGGTTGGGTTAATTGATTCCCACCTAACCCACCCTACAGGTCGGCATATTTTCCCATGATGAAATAATACCTGAAATCCGCGATCGCGTCAAGCCCTTATCCTTATTTCTTTCGGGGCGATTATCCCTTTGATGGATAATGTTCACCTGCATATCTGAAGGGGTTCATCTGTGAACAAAGGAGATGAATACAGCAGATTTTGGTAGGTTACTGTGGATAGCGAATTAAAGGATTGGTTGGGTTAATTGATTCCCACCTAACCCACCCTACAGGTCGGCATATTTTCCCATGATGAAATAATACCTAAATTTCGCGATCGCGTCAACCCCTTATCCTTATTTCTTTTGGGGCGATTATCTCTTTGATGTGCCATGTTCACTTGAATATCTGAAGGGGTTCATCTGTGAACAAAGGAGATGAAGACAGCAGATTTTGGTGGGTTACGGTGGATA
>NZ_JAVJQP010000131.1:0-38754 GCF_040218875.1 Coleofasciculus sp. D1-CHI-01 | reverse complement strand
AAATTGGAGATTCAGGTGTTCGGTTGGCTGAAATGGTGGGGAAGGGCGGGTTTTGTAGAAAGGTTATTGGTTTCTCGGTTAATTTTGTCCCTAAACCCGCCCCTACATTGGATTTATTGTGCCGATATCAGATTTATAGATTAACCGGAAACTGGACAATAAAACCTAGCCGATTGTTAGGCGCGATCGCACCCGCAATAGGTAGGGGCGGGTTTAGGGATTAAATGAGTAGACTAACCTCAAACTGAACAACGAAACCCGCCCTGATCCCAACCTAAATTGGACGAATGACGAATGACGAATGACAAATGACAAAGGACAAATGACAAATAACTACGCCACCTGACTCAACGCCTCCGTCAGATAATCCGCCGTGGCTTCCACAAGCGCGATCGCGTTTTCATATAGCATCCGAGTCGGACCCAAAATTCCCACACTGCCCACGGGTAGATTATCCTGTTCGTAGGTCGCACTAACTAACGTACAGGTTTGCATCGGTTCCAAGGGATTTTCTGACCCAATTCGCACTTTTGCCCGACGCTTAGAATTCAAACTATCAGGAAGTTCAAAGATTAGGGGCCAAAGTTGTTCCTGTTCTTCCTCCAACAGATGCAGCAACATTTGAACTTGTTGCAACTCAGCAAATTCTGGCTGACGCAATAACTCGGCAATCCCCCGAACTAAAATTGGCGTGGCTACGGATGTTTTCATCGGACGAGTTAATTCTGCCAATACCTTCTTCAAGAAATCAGCATACTGGGCAAATTCGCGGTCAAGTTCACTCCAATCCAAGTTAACCAGTTCACCCAGAGAACGTCCCCGAAGCTTACTACTTAAAAAATTAGATAATATCTGTAACTCTTGCTCAACAGCCGCTTCATCCGGTGGATCATCCTCTGATACCGAAGGCAATTCCATGACAATGGATTGGGTTTGATAGGCATCAGTCACCACAATCAACATCACCCGCCCTGGTGCGACAGACACCAATTGCAAATGGCGCAATCGTGTTGTTTGAGTTTGAGGTAAGGTAATCAGGGTAATATACCCACTCAAGGTGGAGAGAATTTGCCCCGCATCCCGTAACAAAGCCTCAAAATTGAAATCGTCTCCCTTCAAATGATCTGATAGTAATGTCTCTGCTTGACGTCCTAACGTATTGGAGGGTTTAATCAGCCGATCCACATAAATCCGATATCCTGAATCCGAGGGAACCCGTCCTGCAGAGGTATGAGGTTGATAGAGTAAGCCAGATTTTTCTAGAACGCTCATACAAGAGCGAATTGTAGCAGGACTAACACTCAGATCATACTCGTGGGCTAAAACTTTGGAACCCACAGGTTCCGCCGTCGCAATGTAATGACGGATGGTTGCCCAGAGAATATGTTGTTGCCGACTATTAAGACTGACGTGTACAGACATTTGAAAAAAAGCCGAACTTAATCAGATTTTCACCAGAATCCTTTAAAATCATGAGGGTTATGGCGAACTTGTGGAGAAATGCATCTCCTAGATATCCCTAAAAATAGGTTAAATCGCCAACGCCGCTAAACTGATCTTTTAAGTGACAGGCTTTCCTGGTTGGATGAGTATTGATCCAAAGATAACAGAAGACACTAGGATTCTGTAGCTTGCCATGATCGACCGCTAGTAGCGAGGGATGGTAGGATCGACCGTTACGGAGTATGCATCAATTCCACCGACGACATTTTTGACATTGGTAAACCCCTGATCCGCTAACCACTGGCACATTTGAGCGGAACGGATACCATGGTGACACATCACCAAGGTTTCAGCATCAGCTTCAAAGCGACTGTGAATTTGGTCAGACCATTGGGCAAATTCGCTCAAGGGGAGAACATCAAACCCCTGAATATGCGCGATCGCGACTTCCTGGGGTTCTCGCACGTCGATAAGCTGGAGTCCTTCCGGGGACTGGCTGATCCGCTGCGCGAGTTCCTCAACAGTGATTTTGGGAATGGGTTGATTAAAGGATTGAGCTGACATAACTGGTGCAAGGAAAATAATACATACCAGAATACCGATATCCTTAAGATTGGCAAAGGGTGTGGGGAAGCTGGGGAAGCTGGGGAAGCAGAGGGAGCAGAGGGAGAGCGTGTAGGGGCGGGTTTTACCATTAACGGGAAGGTTGTCACCCTGATATCACTAAACCCGCCCCGATTAGAGTGCAAGTCACCTTCAACAAAGGACATAAGACGTAGCTTGCTTCTCAAGGGAAGCGAGTATGACAAATGACAAATGACGAATGACAAATGACGAATGACGAATGACAATGAAACTACGCTCGTTTTTTTATGCCTTAGCAGTCGGTGTGGTAATGTTGCTGTTATTGGCTGGAGGTGGCTGGTTTTGGGTTAGCGCCCACAGCCCCCTAACTCTATTGCAGGAACAGGAGGTCAAGACTCCCACGGCGGCGATTTTTGTGCCGAAACAAGCCCCCGCCATGATATCGTTGCTGGTGAATCCAGACCGTTTGGCAGCGTTGCGGCAAGTGATGGTTCCACCTCAGAAGCGACGAGGTGCGATCGCGGAGTTTAAGCAACTGGAAAATAGTCTGCTGGCGAATTTGGGACTGGATTATCAACGGGACATTCAACCCTGGATTGATGATGAACTGACGCTGGCGGTAACGTCGTTAGATGTTGACCGGAATCCTGAGAATGCGGCACAACCGGGATATTTACTCGTTTTTACGACCAATGATCCTGAAGCCGCGCAGGAACAGGTTTATTCTCGACTCGCGATCGCTAACTCAGCCGATTTAGTCGTTGAATCCTATAAAGGGGTCAACCTAATTTATCAATCCTCAAATTCCCCAGGGAAAAAGGTAGCAAAGGATACAGACTCTCGTCCCATCCCGAATACCTTAACCAGCGCGATTGTAGGCGATCGCTTTGTCCTCTACGCCAATCAGCCTAAGGTCTTGCGGAATGCGATTAATACGGTACAAGTTGCCGATTTGAGTTTGGCAGAAAATTTCGATTATCAACACCTGCTGCAAAGTCTGACCGAACCGCGTATTGGATTCAGCGTGGTGAATTTACCCGCCCTAGCCGCTTGGATTTCCAATCAACCGATTCCTAATCGCGAGTCATTTGAGGCGTCCAAAAGCTTGGCGATTACCTTGTCCCTCACTCGTCAGGGGCTATTGGCACAAACGGCGATTCCTCGGTCAAAATCGAGTCTAGAACCAAGTACCCCAGTCCCGTCTCAGCCTATTGATGCCCTTCAGTACATCCCCGCCCAAAGTGCATTAGCAATTGCTGGGGTTGATTTAAACCAATTCTGGGAACAACTATCTACTCGATTAGAAGGCGATGAGAGTCTCAGTAGCGTAATTGACCAAGGGATTGCCCGGTTAGATTCTCAGTGGGGGATTCAATTGCCAGAAGAGATTTTCAGTTGGGTGCAGGGGGACTATGCCCTATCCCTATTTCAGCGACCGGATCAACCGAATCCCGACTGGATTTTTGTGGCGCAAACGGCTAATGATGATCGGGCAATTGACGCGATTGAGCATTTGGATATCGTCGCCAAGCAGCAGGGACTCAATGTGGGAGAACTCCCGTTTGGCGATCGCACGACGACGGCGTGGACGAAGTTGGTGACAGCGAAAGCCCTGAAGAATCGCCAAGATGGGTTGTTAAGTTTACAAGCCCAAGTTCGGGGGGTTCACACCACGGTAGGAGACTATGAAGTGTTTGCCACATCCATTGAGGCAATGGACGCCGCCCTTGGGGGCGTGAAGGATTCTCTGGTTCAGAACCTAGACTTCCAGAACGCGATCGCGGCTTTACCGACTCGAAATGATGGGTATCTCTATATAAACTGGTTAGAGAGCCAACCTTTAATTGAGCGTCAGCTTCCCATTTTGCGGGTGGTGGAACTCATTGGTCAACCTTTATTTAACCACCTGCGATCGCTAACCATTACCAGTTATGGTGTGAATCAGGATGTTCAACAAAGCCAGTTATTTTTCCAATGGGTTGATCGTTCCTCTGGCTAAAACGAATTAGTCTCAGAATGGAGTTATCATCAACAAGGTAGGGGCGACCCGCTTAGCCTAATTAACAACACCAGAAACAGGGCGGGTTTACATAAGTTACCAGTTTTTGCTTATATGGTATCGGTAAAACCCGCCCCTACAGACGGTCGGGTTGCCTACTCAATGGGGTCGGGTCGCCCTCTTCTCAAACCTTTATATCAAAACGTTTTTCATAGGAAGTTGATGGAACCAACAATCCGACCCAGAGTTAAAATTTGCTGCATTAGTAGCATGAACGAAGCCAATCTAGCCATTCGTTATGGCGCTGCTGCCATAGGCTTAGTATCCGAGATGCCCAGTGGACCGGGTATGGTGTCTGAAGGCTTGATTGCCCAAGTCACCACTAAAGTCCCTCCGGGTGTCTCTTCATTTCTACTCACCAGTAAATTTGATACCTTAGCCATTGTTGCCCAGCAACGACGCCTAGGCGTCAACACAATTCAGATTTGCGATCGCCTACAGTGGGGAAGCCATGATGATTTACGTCAGGCATTACCTGGAATTGCCATTGTCCAAGCCATTCATATCACCAGCGAAGCCGCGATCGAAGAAGCGTTAGCCGTTGCCCCCTCTGTTTCCGCATTGATTCTCGATTCGGGGAATCCCCTGTTACCAGAAAAAGAACTGGGCAGAACCGGGCGAGTTCATGATTGGACGATTAGCCGACGCATCCGGGAATTAGTCAACGTGCCTGTTTTCTTAGCTGGCGGACTCACTCCGGAGAATGTAAAAGATGCCATTCAAGAGGTCAAACCCTTTGGCGTGGATGTCTGTAGTGGGGTTCGCACGCATGGCAAATTAGATGAGAATAAGCTCTCTGAGTTCTTCAATCAAGTGTACAAAAGTTTCAGCACTCAGTAACTGAGGCAAAGGAAACTCTTTAGCCGATTTTAGCTTACCTTCGAGTTGCTTGATGTGGTTAGCGCGGCATTTCTTCGCAGAATCAATTTTCCCATCTGCATCTGCAATGACCGCGCCTGCTTGACGCTTGTTGATTTTGAAAGTCTGTTGAATTAGCGTGTTTAGCTTTGATTTGTTGCTGAAACCTTTAAGGCGCTGATTGACAGTGAAGATCAACGCAAACCGATAGACATTGCTGTAATCAGCTATTAAATTTTGCAGAATGACAGGCAATTTATCGGTTGCGTAAGTTTTCATAGCCATTCGTTATTATTGTAAAAATGAATTCCGCCGTGGTAGCTATCAACGGCTTTTACAGCGTCAAACTGAACAGAAACAATATCACCAATAGTGTCGCTATCCACATCGCAAAAAGGCTTAATAGATGACCAGTCGCAATCATAAAGAGGCTCGTAGACATCCTTGTACATCGGCTCTCCAAGCTTTTGCCATTGGTCATACTGATCAATCTTAAAATCACATTCTGGATCACCATCGGGGGAGGTCGCTTTTACCTCAGCCCAGTAACTTAAATCCCAAACTTTTTTACCATCCTGTTTGTCCCACTGGTCAAAATAAACAAATTCTTTTTCCAGGCTAGAGATCTCCATTATCAAGTCTGGGTAACGATTTAAGCAGTCTTTTTTAACCGCTTCCAGTGATTTAGAAAGGCGTTCCCAAAGATTCTCGAGCAAAGGTAATCCTTTTTCCTTCGCTTCATCTTCACTATTGGCAAATAGCCTGTGTCCAATAATAATTGTCGCCATATCTACCCAAACTGGCAATTTACTCCTCTACTATGTGGACATATCTCCCCAACGTCAAGGGATTGGGCAGATTATTTTTGAGATTCTTCGATTGCACTTGAAACACCGTCAATTAGCTTCTTATTCTTGCGACTCCGAGCGCCATAGAGCCGCGCTGAGAAGACTGTTACCAGTTCACCAATCGACCGACATCGCCTCTCAAAATGCGTCTCAAAAGCTGCTGAATTCCCTTTTTCTGGTAGTTCAGTCCTTTGTCATTCGTAAGGGTTTGAGGTTTGTCTTTACAGAAATTAACATAGTTCCGTTTATTTCCATCAACCGACTTACAGTTATTTCAGCCTAAAGATAGGGTATTTTTGACCAGGCTTATGTTTATGCTGAAGACTGATGTTCTGGCAATTATGCCAACCCTATAAGGAGAAATTTCATGGCAAACGATCGAGACCAACAGAACAACGTCGAAGTTCTTGAACAAGGCAATATCTACTTCTGCTACCGACCAAAAGTCGAAGAACATTCTGTAGAAGGACTCGATGATGTGCAACGGTTCTACATGGTTCTGAAACCTCACGAAAAGGCATCATATCGCCTGATTGTAGTGGGACAAAAACAATTACCGGAAGTAAGCCAGCATGGGCAACAAACCTGGGGCTTTGTCGAAAGTGTCAGTAGTGATGCTAAAAAGATTGAGCAAGGTTTAAGAGAAAAGACCTATCAGACGAAAACCCGAGGCAAACGAGAGCAGCCTGCTGCCCGTTCCGTTGGCGAAGGGGTTTACGATCTGGCGCGTTAGCTCTTTTCAGAGGGCTGAAACCATTGAAATATCGTTGCTTTGGAGAATGGTGTTTCCAAAATGGGATGCTCCCCATTTTTCTCTGTTCCCTGTTCCCTGTTCCCTCTTGGGATCAACTGATGTCCTAACATATCCTCGTAGTGCTATAAAAATACAATCCAAAAATGTGGGTGAAGCGTCAATCCATAATCCAAAATTGTCATCATGTATCACCTTTCTCGCCGTCACTTCTTACAATTTGCTGGCTCAACTTTAGCCACCTTGGGATTAAGCCAGTGGGATATTATCCAAAAAAGCCATCGCTATGCTAAAGTTCTCGCCCAAGATACTCCACGCAAGTTGGCGCTGTTAGTCGGAATTAATCAGTATCCCAATAGCGATCGCTTCGGCAATTTAGCAGGCTGTGTCACAGATGTAGACTTGCAAGAATACCTGCTGATTCACCGTTTTGGTTTCCATCCCCATGATATTATCCGCTTAACAAGTGATGAAACTCCGGACAAGCAACCGACTCGCCAGATAATCTTAACTGCGTTTGAAGAACATTTAATCAAACAAGCCAAACCGGGAGATGTCGTTGTTTTCCATTTTTCCGGTCATGGTTCCCGATTATACGACCCAAATTCCCTCCAAAATTGCCCCAACCAAATTGTTAATGATGAATTGAATAGCACGTTAGTTCCTGCTGATGATGGGCAAAATGGCATTGCACTAGATATTATGGGACGCAGTTTATTTCTGTTGATGTCGGCGTTAAATACTGAAAATGTTACGGCAGTACTGGATAGTTGTTACTCTGGGGGTGGCACTCGTGGAAACTTTCGCGTGCGTTCTGTTTCCGGTAAAGAATTTCAACCCAGCCCGGAAGAAATTGCCTATCAAAAACGCTGGATGGAAATGTTACAACTATCTCCGGAAAAAGTTACTAATCGGCGCTGTCGGGGAGTCGCTAAAGGGATTGTTGTTGCCTCCGCGCAACGGGATCAAGAAGCTTTAGATGCCTATTTAGGTGGCTTTTATGCAGGTGCATTTACCTACCTGATGACACAGTATCTCTGGCAGGAAACGGATACGGTAGGGAATGCTATTGCCAAGATTGCTCACAACATAAAGTCGCTTTCCAGTCAAGTTCCCTTAGCGGATGGCGATCGCAATCGTCCTATCTACTTTTTTAACCGACAAGTGCCTCCTGCGGATGCGGTGATTACCCAAGTTAACGGTGACGAGGCGACATTATGGCTGGGGGGAGTTGATCGAGAAAGCCTGGAAGCCTTCCAACCGGGTGCTACATTTGCAATGGCAAATGATGGGGGACAGATTTCTGGCAAGGTAGAGTTAACATCCCGTCGCGGTTTGAGGGGGGAAGTCAAGTTAGTGGAAACCGATGGAGTGACTTCGCTGCAACCGGGAATGCTGCTGCAAGAATACAGTCGCGTTATTCCGGCGAATCTCACTCTCCGCCTCGGTGTCGATCCGTCACTTTCGGGTGAGATTAATCGACTACAAAATGCGATCGCGGCTCTGCCTCGGACGGAAATTATTCCCGCACAACCGGGAAATGTTCCCTACCCTGGCGGGGTGCAATCTATCCTCAGTCGCGTCAGTGTCGATTCTTATCGGGAATTGCAACGGGATGGGGTTGCTAATCGTCCGGATGTGGGTAGTATTGGTTTATTTACGGAAGCCTTTGTCCCAGTACCGCGATCGTTTGGTGAGGTGGGAGAGACGGTTATGGATGCGATCGAACGTCTCGAACCCAAACTAAAATCCTTTTTAGCTACCTATATTATTAAAAAAACGCTCAATGCAGGGGCTTCTCAACTGAATGTGGATGTCTCGATGCATTTGGTAGAAGAACCGGAACGGGTACTTGCTAGAACGACGACAGGGCGGGAGCAAGCGAGTCAAGAGTCAGTGTATCCCAACCGCTTACCCGTGCAAAAGCTGTTTCAGTTTCGCGTCACGAACCGGGAAAGCGAACCCCTGTATCTGACAACGCTGTTGATTGACTCTACGGGTGGGTTAGTGGTAGTGTTTCCCTATCTTTATCCCACGTCTAATGAAGGGATGCGATTAGATCCAGGGCGCACTTTAACGATTGGCGATCCGAAGCAATTGAGGTTACAGGCGAAGGAAAGCGGAACGGCTGAAGCGTTGGTAATTGCTAGCCGCACGCCGATGGAAAGGGCGGTTAAAACGTTGGTATCGTTAGCGCAGGAGTTGAATCGGAGTGAGGGGGCGTTGGCGTTGAGGGAACCTGTTGAGGTGGTTGGGGATTTGTTGGCGGATTTGAGTGAGGAACGCAGTATTGCGGCTGTGAGAGCGAGGCGTATCAGTACGGCGGAAATTGCGACGTTGTCGATTACATTTGAGGTGAGCTGAGAGGATGTTTGAGAAGTCTAAAATGTCATGCTGAACGGAGCGATAGCGTAGTGAAGCATCTCGAACCGCAACGCTACACAGAGATTCTTCGCGCTCCACGGAGTTTACCCTCGAACCCTTCACTTCGTTCAAGGGCAAGCTCCGTGAAGGGTTGCGCTTAGAATGACAAGTGACACTTTTCAAACACCCTCTGAGCGAGTGTGGAGAGTTCGCATACAATTGAGCATTCGTCTCTCGATAAGTTGAGTGATTTTTTTGCATAACCTTCTCCGTAGGGGAGATATGTACGAGCAGTTTGCTAACCCATTAATAGAGAAAGTTGTCTATGTATCGTCATTTATACCGTCTTAGTGTTGTTACTGCCTCCTTACTCATCGGGTTGAGTTGTCCGTTACCAGGGGTGGGGAATAGTGGGGGAAGTGGTGCGGTTTTGGCGCAGCCGCAGACGAGAGAAGAACGGAATGACGAGGCGTTGCGGCTGTACCAAGTAGGAGTTCAGCAGTTTAATCAAGGTCAGTTTCGAGAAGCATTAAAAACGCTTCAACTGGTTTTAGGCATTGTCAGAGAGCGTAACTGGAATGGAAGCGAAGCACTAATTCTTAACACTATTGGTAAAATTTACATTGATCTAGGAGAGTATCCCCAAGCCTTGCAATCTTTTGAACAAGCCTTGGTAATTCGTCAAGAACTAAGCGACAAGGCAGGGGTAGGAGATACTCTAAACAACCTAGGGGCTGCTTACTTCTTTTTAGGAAAGTATTCGCAAGCTTTGCAATTTCATAATCAAGCCTTGGTCATTGCCCAAGAAATTAGTGATAAGCAGATGAAAGGAAGAATTTCCAGCAATATTGGAACAGTTAACCGTGCTTTAGGTTTGTATCCTCAAGCCTTGCAATACTTTGAAAAAGCTGTGGTTCTTAGCCAGGAACTTAATGATAAGGAAGGAGAGGCAGCCGTTCTCAACAACATTGGCGCAATTTACCGCTATCTGGGAAAGTACTCCAAAGCTTTGCAATTTCATAATCAAGCGTTGGTCATTGCCCAAGCAATTGGTGAGAAGAAACTGCAGGGAAGTATTTTGAATGGTATTGGTCAATGTTACGATCGTATGGAACAATATCCTGAAGCGTTACAATTCTATAAACAAGCTTTAATTATCCGCAAAGAAATCAGTGATAAAGCAGGGCTAGGGCAAACACTTAATGGCATTGGTCAAGTTTATTCTAAACTAAAAGATTATCCACAAGCTTTAGAATTTCATCAACAAGCTTTAGTAGTTTTACAAGAAGTAGGCGACGCGGCAGGTGTAGGCGCTGTTCTTGCTGGCATTGGTTTTGTTTACCAAGGACTTAGAGATTATCCAAAAGCTTTAGAATTTAATAAACAGGCTTTGGTGGTTCTGCAAGAAATAGATGACAAGGCAGGGGTAGGCGTAATTCTCAATAATACCGGGGGAGTTTACACCCATCTAGGTCAGTATTCCAATGCAGAAAAAACTTTATTCAATGCCATTGAGGTTTGGGAGTCTCTGCGAGCTGGATTAAAAGATGACCAAAAAATCTCTATTTTTGAACAGCAAGCGATTACTTACCGCCTTCTACAACAAGCCTTAGTCGCGCAGAATAAATTTGACAAAGCCTTAGAAATTGCCGAACGCAGTCGCGGACGTGCTTTAGTGGAGTTATTGGATTACAAACTTTCACAAAATCCCAACGATCCACTCAATATCAAATCCCCAACCCTTTCGGAAATTAAGCAAATTGCCTCCGAACAAAATGCCACACTGGTTCAGTATTCTACAATAGAGAATGAAGCTATTTACATCTGGGTCATCAAACCAACAGGTGAAATTGCCTTTAAGCAAGTTGACCTAGAATCCCTCGATACATCCCTACAAAACCTCGTTACCACCAGCCGTGACAACATTGGTGTCAGAGGTCGCAGTCTGTTTGATGTAACCGTCGTCAATCCCCAACCCGAAAACTCAACCGAAAAATTACGGCAACTCCATAAACTACTCATCGCTCCCATTGCCAACTTGCTACCCACTGACCCCAAGGAACGAGTCATCTTCATCCCGCAAGCCTCCCTCTTTCTCGTCCCCTTCCCCGCCCTGCAAGACGAGCAAGGCAACTATTTAGTCGAAAAACATACCATCCTCACCGCACCCGCCATCCAAGTTCTAGACTTAACCCGCAAGCAGAAGCACAACATTCAAAACTCAACCGGAGATGTGCTAATCGTTGGCAATCCTACCATGCCCAAAATCCAATTTGGGGAATTAGTTACCAACTTAACTCCTCTCCCCGGTGCAGAACGAGAAGCCAATCAAATTGCCGACTTCTTCAACACCGAAGCACTAATAGGTAGCCAAGCCACTAAAGCAGCAGTGATGGAGAAAATGCAACAGGCACGCATCATTCATCTAGCGACCCACGGCTTACTCTATGATTTTAAAGGCTTCGGTGTACCAGGAGCGATCGCCCTTGCCCCTTCCGGTAAACCTGATGATGTAGTTGATGGTTTACTCACCGCCGGGGAAATCTTCGACATGAAACTCTCTGCTGATTTAGTCGTCCTCAGCGCTTGCGACACCGGGCGCGGCGACATAAAAGGAGATGGTGTCATTGGCTTATCTCGCTCGTTAATATCTGCCGGAGTCCCCAGTATTTTAGTCTCCCTCTGGGCAGTTAACGATGATTCTACCGCCTTTTTAATGACTGAATTTTATCGCAACTTACAACAAAATCCTGACAAAGCCGTTGCCCTACGTCAGGCAATGCTGACAACAATGAAACAATATCCTAATCCTAAACAATGGGCAGCGTTTACCCTCATCGGTGAGTCTGAGTAATCAGCACAGAAGCGAACCCTTGGAACGAAACTCAACGCCATCGTTAGCCTGTTGGGTAACGCTTACGCTCTACCCAACCTACAAGAGCATTTTGGTAAAACTGACATGCTCCCGATAGACAGTGCGATCGCGTGTGGATTAGAACTTGGAAAGAAAGAGCGATCGCCTTGAATTCTCTGAACAACTTTATAGGCGCACACATTTTCCCACAATAAAAATAAAATACCCAAAAAATCAGGACAAGTCAAGGGTAAAGCTCTGCTATCCCCTAAAGAAACCACCCAGACTCCAAGATAGGCGATATTTTTCTCAGTGTGTTAGTGAAGCTTCCCGAAGGAATTGCCCACCTCTAAGCTTAAGCTGTTCGGCATTTAAACCTTAATATCAATAATGGCGTAATCCTTGTAGTGCGAGCATCTTGCTCGCTACTAATACCCAATTTAAATGCATTACAGCTTAGACAAACCGAGAACTCACAAAGACTTAAACTCAATGGTACTGACTGGTATGCTGGTGGGCAATGCCCACCCTACGGTATATCAAGAGTTTCGACGATCCAAAAATGCACGTTTTTCAGAACGATCACAACGGTTAGCTGCACAGTTGCGAGCTGCAGGGATTGAACCTGAAGTTTAGGAAATCGCCCAGACTTCAAGATATGCGATCGCACAGAGAAAAGAGTTCAAAAATTCCCATAGAAGTTTTGGATAAAAGACTCCAACAATTCTTTCACCTCAACCACGCCACTGACTAAACGGTCATAATCTGTGGCACTCAGCAATTCCAACTCATAACACAGCAGCAGATAATACTCCACCTCAATCGCCGAATCCCGCGCCAGCCGCAGAAAGCTGAGTCTGTCCTCCGCCTCCTCGCGATCGCACCCCTGAGCAATTTTAATCGGAATCGCCGCACAAGCCAGACGAATCTGTTGAGTTAACCCCAGTAATTCCTCTTCCGGAAACCCTTTAGTCACCTGATAAACGTCAACGGTTAACTCATGGGCTTTATTCCATTCTTTCAACTTGCGAAAATCCGTCATCCTTCAAATTCTCCTTTCCTAATCAATTGGCTAAATTGTTCATCATTCATAGCGAAAAAACAATGAACAATGAACAATGAACAATCAAAAATCAACCCATTTACGGCACCTGTAACCCCACCAATTTATCCTCTGGGATATAACTGTGGAAAATGCCATTATCCGTAGAAACCATTACCAACCGCAGCAGATAATCCGGTTCCACCTGCAAATCTGCCCAGGGTACAGCCACCTCTAAACATTGCTTCAACGCAACTTGGGCGCGACTTTTGCGGGGATGCCAGTGATAGTATTCTCCGGCTTCTTCTAACCACGTCGAACCCGTTAACAAATTAATCCCTAAATGGTGGTGAAATAAATAGTTCACCGGGGCAGTATCAGGAACCTCGGCTAAAGGGGCTGGACTATTGTGAACCGTGCGATTCGGATAAAACCATAATAAATGCAATTCCGGAGGAATATCCTGACCAATTTGAATCCCGGCTTGAAAATCCAATCGCATGTAAAAATTCAGGTGATCTAAACCATACCATAACCGTTGAATCGCACTACTACGGTGCATTGTTCCCCGTGCGCCACCGACATCAATTCGACCCGCTTTATCCCAATCTTGCTCATCGCCAAAGCCATCAATTACTGGATGAATAAAACTCAGGGGTCGATGATCACCTTTCGATTCGTAGGTGTCTAGAGGTTGCTTAAGACTAGCCGGAATCGGTTCATTTAATGCCTCATAAATCCCAGTCAAATGTTCTCGGAATAACTGGTCAAAAATAGCATCTTGGTTGGATGAATGACCCTCACCAAACCACCAGAACCAATCTGATCCTTCCGCCGCATACAAGGCTTCCCAGACTTCAGGATTGTTGTCTGGTGTGGCTTCGGGATGATTGGCTAAAGTTTGCCGCGCTTGGGTAAGTAAATCCCATGCCCGATTTTTAACTGGGTCCCCAATCCAAGTGCTAAAACTACCATCCACCCATGAGCCACTATGAAGTCGATCTGCGGGAAGTGTGGCGGTAGGAGGAAACTGATCCAAAAATTCCGACACCGTAACCAATTTTATCTGCGGATGCGCCGAGAGTTTTTCATACAGTGAGGAGAGGAAAGGAATCCCGTCTTTTTGATAAAATTCCCAGCAATTTTCCCCATCTAAGGCAATGGTTACCAGCCACGGTTGATCTAATCCAGTCCCTCCCTCTTTCTCTTGGCGTTTAATCGAACGGGAAATCGCTTCTAAGTGGCTGACAAAATCCGTTGACGCCTGCTTGGGTTCCATTGACCCGTAGGAAAAGCCAATTAAATCTGATAAACGGTGATCCCGAAACACAATAGCCAAGTTCCCTTGGGGTGTCTCTAAGCGATAGGGGCGATAGAGTAACGTGGGTTCCATCAGGGTTCCGGTTTCATCCCGGTGGAAAAAGTGCTGCACTGTCCATCCTAATACTGCCTCATCGGAACAAATCCACTTAAATCCCGCCTCAGCAATGTAAGGTAGAATTGCCGGACTCACCGACTGTTCTGAGGGCCACAAGCCGCGTGGTGTTCGTCCAAATCGTTCTTCATACATCTGCCACGCTTTTTGTAGGTGGCGAGGAATATCTTCTTCCCAACGGAAGCGCTGCAGGGGTAACTGCATCTCCGGAATCGCTACTTGCCCGGAATGAGTATCGGCGAGTAAGGGTAAAATCGGGTGAGTATAGGGCGTGGTGGTCACTTCTAGCTGACCCGCCTCCTGCATCTGGCGATGTTGAGGAATAATCCGCTTGAGGATATCTCGTTGTTTAGAATAGATGCGTTGGCGATCGCTTAATGTAAAGTTTCGTCCTTTTTCCAACCAAGCGGCAATTTCTGGATCATCCCAAAATATTGGGTCAATCCACGCCAAGTTATGCCATGCGAGTAAATCGCTGAAATCCTGATGCGTCCAATGATCTGCACACCAAGTTTTCCCCTTGTCTTGCCGCATCTCGTATAACTCAGCATATCGAGGATGGGGATCAATCAGGGTGCGGTGATTAGCATCAAAAAAATGCTCAACGATAAACTGTCGTTGATCCGGCTTGAGTTGGTCGGTTGGCGTCAGAGTCAACTCCAGATAGGGGTCAAAGGCTGTCCCCGCCATGTAATCTTCCAACTGCAAAATCAGCGATGGCACTAAGTTGACCGTTTGGTGTAACTTAGGATAGCGCTCTAACAATAGGACTAAATCCAAATAATCTTTCGTCCCATGCAGCCGCGCCCAAGGGAGGCGATACCGCCCATTTGAGCCGGACACGCTGTTGCGACTTTTATAGAGAGGTTGATGCTGATGCCAGATAAAGGCGACGTATAAGGGATGACTCATCGTTAATAGTAAACGTTAAGGGTCTAGAGTTTATGTGTGAAGAGGGGAGTTCTCTCACTTTATAACTCTTAACCCTTAACGCCAAATTAAAAACGCAGAATAATTAAATTACTTGTTCAACTTCCACGATTTCCGGGATAAATTCCCGTAAGCGGCGCTCAATCCCCATTTTCAGGGTCATGGCAGAACTGGGACAAGACCCACAAGCGCCTTGTAGCCGCAGTTTTACAATCGGACCGTCGATTTCCACTAAATCAACGTTACCGCCATCCGCCATCAGGTAAGGACGCAATTCATCGAGGACGGCTTCGACGTTTTCCGAGGTTAATGCTAAGGGGGGAGATAGTGTTTGAGCCATAATTCACCGAGTTTGACAGCATAACTATTTGACATCCTAGCGTTCTTTGAGAATTTTGAATGATTGTCAGGATTATCGGGGTTGTAGGGGCGAGTCGCTGCATATCGTAGGTGGTGTGAGAATTAATCTATCTCGACTCGCCCTTTTCTAAAGGTACGCGGTGTCCGATAATGACTGATAAGCCGTCATGCATTTAAATTGGGTATTAGTAGCGAGCAAGATGCTTAGTAGCGAGCAAGATGCTCGCACTACCAGGATTTCGTCATTATTGACATTAAGGTTTAAATGCCGAACAGTTTACCTGATGCAGGGCGACCCGATAAAATTAAGGGTTGGGCGATATTAATTGTGTGCGGCGGGTCGCCCCTACAATCTATCCTGTAACTAGGGCTTGCTGAATAAGTGGTGAGGTGAGGGGGAGCAGGGGAAGCTGGGGGAGCTGGGGGAGCAAGGGTACATTTTCCCTGAGCAAGGTGATGCCATACTTATGAAGGATGCTACCCCATTTCCTGGCACTTTATCCACTGTCCATACGCCTCAAAGTATTGATGAATCAGGGTTTCCGGGTTGTGCAGTAAGCCCTAACTACCTCTGACACAAAAAACAGCAAAATCTAACACTTCCTGTCGGCGTTCCTTAGACAAGCAATTCATGATCGCTTTCCATTTCATCTCACACTCAGGGACGAGTCAGGTACTTTCGCTAACGCTTCCCGCACGACCTCAGAACCTGCACCCAAAATACAAGACTTTTCAGTTAAATGTCGCTTCCAAGCGCGACTCCCAGGTTGTCCGGAAAATAATTGCAGAATATGGCGGGTTATTTTATTTAGCTTCAATCCTTTTGCCACCCAATTATCAATATAATCCAACATCCCTTCCACAACCTGATGGCGAGTGGGGGGTATACTTTCCTCCCCAAATATCTGACAATCGGCTTGAGCAAACAGATAAGGATTATCATAAGCGGCGCGTCCAATCATTACCGCATCGACAAATTTTAACTGTTCCTCTACCTGTTCTAAACTGGTAAATCCGCCGTTAATTTCAATAAATAACTGGGGAAATTCTTGTTTGAGGCGATGCACGTCACTATACCGTAAGGGGGGAACCGTGCGATTTTCCTTGGGACTTAATCCCTGTAACCACGCCTTCCGCGCATGGACACTAAAGTGCTGACATCCGGCTTCTGAGACAATACGGACAAACTTTGCCATGTCCTCGTAGCGATCGCACTCATCAATTCCAATCCGATGCTTGACGGTAACTGGTATTGTAACCGCCTTCATCATCGCTTCCACCCCCCGCGCTACCTGTTCCGGTTGCGCCATCAGACAAGCACCAAAGTTCCCATTTTGCACGCGATCGCTCGGACATCCCACGTTAAGATTAATCTGGTCATACCCCATCCCTTCAGCGATTCGGGCGCATTCGGCGAGTTCTAGGGGATTATCTCCCCCCACTTGCAGCACTAAGGGTTTCTCTTCGGGGGAAAAACCCAAGAGGCGATCGCGATCGCCATGTATAATTGCTGCACTGGTCACCATCTCGGTATAGAGCAGAGTACAGCGCGTAATCTGGCGCATAAAATACCGAAAATGGCGATCCGTGCGATCCATCATCGGTGCAATACTTAAGGGATACGTTCCCTGGATGGCGTGAGGTTGAGGTTGGGGTAAAACGACGGTATTGGAACTGACCATTGGCGTGTAGAATTTGTCTGGATGCGATCGCACTTCCTATCAGATCCAGATTAACAACTCAACAACAACACCTGATCACGATCGATCTTCAATCCCAATCGTCAAATCTTCTAACGCTTGTTCGACTTCACCCAATTCCTTTTCCGTGGATGGATCAAGTTCCTCTGTCTTCTCTGAGTCAGTACCTGCTTCATAGCTTTCCAGTAGTTGAAATTGTCGCCGGATCAACCGCTGTATGGCAATGATCGCGGGATTGACTTCCACATAACGACGCTGGGGATTTGCCAGATAGGTTTGCTGCTCACTTTCCATCATTTCAATATCTTGATTGAGAAATCGCATAAATACAAACCGTTCCAGTATGGTAGACAAGAGGGGGTCGAATAGTTTACGGAACCATTGGGGTAGGGGAACCTTGAAAAAGAATAGGGCAAAGGAGCGACTTTCGGTTAGTCCTATGGGGAGGCGCATCAGGTAGAGATTAGAGACGCCTTCGAGGGAACTGTAATAATGGGGATAGCGATACTCTAGCGATATCGTGCGCCGAGTCACTTGATCCGCGCGATCGCTTAACCCTAACCATTGAGCCATACGCCCTTTATAGGAAACATCGTACTCCGCACAGACGGTATTTTCCGTTTCCTGCAACCGCTTGAGAACTGGATCAAACCATCCTTGCAGGTTTTGATGCAAAAATCCATGAAAAACATCCATGGTATTTTCATTACAAATCGAGAAATGAGACTTCATCCTGGCACTCACGGGAACCATAAACCAGTCTGGATTGTCAAATTCTGGCATATCTGGCGGTTGACAGGTTTTGGCTAAGGTAGGATCTCCCGGAAAGATCCAAATCAGCTTGTATTTTTCCTGAATCGGGTAAGTACGGACTTGAGCGCAGGGTAGTTTCTGTTCCGGGGGAAAGTAGGGAATGCCTACACACTTTCCTGCACCATCAAACTGCCAACCGTGATAGGGACAGGCTAAATACTCATCTTGGACAATGCCTTTATGCAGTTCTACACCTTTGTGAGGACAAGCATTTTCTAACCCATGGAGTTGACCGGTGGGAGTCCGGTAAACAGCGATGGATTGTTGCCAAATCTTGACAGGTAAGATTTTACCCGGTTGGATTTGATTTGCCCAAGCCACGGGATACCAGTAGTTAGGGTTAATCCCTACTTCTCTAATCGCGTTTTGAACGTTTTGGCTAGTTAGCGTTGTCGCCAGTTCCATATCGGAGCCTCTGTTGTCGATTGACAATATTTATCTTGTAATTTTTTAGGAGTCAATGCACCTGATTGTCATACTCGCTTCCCTTGAGAAGCAAGCTACGTCTTATGTCTTATGTCTCCCCTGCCTTGGAGCCTTCTGCTATAGTTGTCAAAATATTTGGGTATTTTAAGTTATGTTAAGTGATCCTCGGCTGTTAGTGCTGCTAGTCGCCGGCTCTCTCACCACCATGGCGGGGGGAGTGGTGGCGCCAATTTTGCCAGAGATGATCCAGCAACTTAACCTTGATCCGGCATTAGCAGGAAATTTGGTCAGCCTGCATTGTCTAACCATTGCCCTATTTAGTCCGCCATTAGGAATCGTGGCAGATCGGATCGGTCACTTGCGGGTGCTGATTCCGTCATTAATTCTCTACGGCTTATTTGGCACAGCCGGTGCCTTCATGCACTCACTAATGCCGTTGTTAGTCGTGCGAGGACTATTAGGTGCCGCCAGTGGCGGAATTGCGGCGGCGAGTTTGGGCATCTTGGGGAATATGTATGAAGGCGAAGCGCGATCGCAGGCGTTGGGATATGCAACAAGTACCTTAACTATTATGGGCATTGCTTTCCCCCTACTTGGGGGTTGGGTGGGTTCATTTCACTGGCAATGGGCATTTGGTCTGTATGGGATAGGACTACCTATGGCAATCTTAGCCGCACGGTTCTTACCGGAAAAATCCTCCCCAAAAACCAAGGCAGACGCTAAAGATGCTGGAAGTAAACTGCGCCAGGTTTTAGGACGCCCCTACACCCTACGCCTCTTATGCACACTCAGTTTGGTATCCATTGCGATGTATGCGGTGGTCATTTATGCCCCGCAATATCTCAAACAAACCATTGACGCCACAAGCGTGGTTAATGGAATTGTTTTAGCATCACGAGCAATAGGCGCAGCTATTATATCAGCATTTGGCACGAAAAAACTGGCACAGCGCTGGGGACGACCTAAGACTGTTGCGATCGGGTTAGGTCTGATGGCGTTAACTTTAAGTACGATTCCCATACTGCACCAACTGGGTTGGATTTTAGTGACGGCTGTCTTCTTTGGTATGGGATTTGGTTTGGTACTCCCCACCCTTTACGGCACTCTGGCGAATCTAGCCCCCCCAGACCTGAAATCCAGTGTACTAGCGGCTGGGACAGGCGCGGGGTTTTTGGGACAGTTTATATCTCCTATCCTCTTAGGACCCGTGTTAGCGTTCTGCGGTTTAGAGTGGGTGTTCTATGCGGCGGCGATTGTGGCACTATTGGCAGGAGTTTTGCTATTTGCTCATCAGCAATAAGTTATTGGTCATTTGTCATTGGTCATTTGTCATTGGTCATTCGTCTTATGTACAGTCGGGGCGGGTTTAGTTACATCTGGGTGTAACCAAAAAGATAGTAGTGAAACCCGCCCCTACACAATTTCCCCATCTGACACACCGAGCGTGTTACTGAGCGAAGTCGAAGTAAATCGAGGTAAGCGATGCCCTGAGCCTGTCGAAGGGTCGAGGTGTTACTCTGCTCCTGATAACTCCCCCATCTCCCTCATCTCCCCCTACCCCAACCTGATCGGTTGCGATCGCGTGCAGCTTTAATCCTTCTTTAAACTTCCTGCTAATTATTAAAGATTTGACTAATTTGTAATTTAATCCCTATCCCATTGATTAAGAATTGGCTACTATAACATAAACACAGTAATTGATCGGCTTTGGTAGGACAGAAAACACAAAAATTTAATTTCGATAGAGTTAATGATTCTTTGTATTCTGTTCGTCTCAACCAAGAGAATTACTGGTACTACCCTTGGGATGTCTCTGCTATCTTAACCGCTGCCTTATCTTGACCCCACAGGAGGAATTAACCAAGATGGGGTATCAAGTTGACCAGGACTTGCCCTTAAAGGTGTATCGTGCATCAATCCCAATTTCCTGTTCTCAGAACCCTAAACTATTCTTTTCAATGGATTGAAAGATATACCTAAAATGATGTTCATTGATGTTGTTTCTAATCCTACTGCCGATATTGAGTTTAATTCCCTTCAAAGGGATAACCAGGTTATCAATAATGTTGGTCGCTTCTTTCTGGGTAAACGACTTTGTAAGAGAAAAGCAAGGACTATTCAGAGCCAATCTCATCAGAGTTCAATTTTCCAGAATCTTGAAGTCAACGAGACGATTCACTCCCTGAATCAGCAAGGCATCTACCAAAACCTTAACCTGCCTGAACCCATCATCAAAGAAATCCACGACTTGGCACTAGCAACGCCTTGCCATGACCCCAATAATACCCAATTCAGTTTTCATGTATCCGAAAAAGAGCAAGTCATGATGGAAACTGGGAAACCCTTAGATCGGGGAATTTACACGAACTCCACATTGTCATGTTCAACAATTAAGCAACTAGAAACTGATCCAATATTATTAGCGATTGCCGCCAAACACCTCAATGCTGAACCGATACACCAAGACACTCAGCTTTGGTGGAGTTTTGCTGTAGAGTCAACTCTGTATGAGCGACGCCAAGAATCTCAGAGATTCTTTCGCGATATAAAAAACCCACGGAGTTTGACCTTTTACTTTTACCTAACCGATGTAGATTTGTGCAGTAATCCTCACGTTTGTGTGTTGGGAAGTCACCGAAGAAAAAAACTGACTTCTCGGTTTTTACGGCAAGACCATTCAATCCGAGAAATCAGTCAACATTATGGCTATGCCAATATAACCTCTATTTGCGGTAAAGCGGGTTTGGGATTTGTGCAAGATGCCCGTTGCTTTCACAAAAAAAACTCTCCCAGCAGTAGCGATCGCTTAACCTTAGAACTCAAATTTACCGCCAAGCCTCGTTCGATTTAAGTTTCGAGCTTTTCCGAAAGTCGGGGCGATTCCTGACTCAATTCACCAGACATTAACTCTCGAAACTGATGTAAAACCCGATCCAAACCCACAGAACGTGAGGCTTTGAACAGTAAGCGATCGCCTGGTTGCACAAATTCGGTTAAATGCTGCACCAAGGCGTCATCCTGGGCAAAACCTTTGCTGGGTAACGTGGAGAGTCCCCTAGTAATGGCGTCGGCTTCTCTATCCTTAAGAGTAATCAATACGGCATCTAATTGAAGTTGCTGGGCTTTCTGTCCAACTTGCTGGTGCAGTTGTTCCGAATGGTCTCCTAATTCCTTCATTGAACCTAAAATAGCAATGTGTCGCTTACCCGGCGTCTGGGCGAGGAGGTGTAACGCCGCGATCATGGCTTCAAATCCAGCATTATAGGTTTCATCGAGAATCACGATATCATTAGGTAACTCATAGCGTTGCGATCGCCCCCCAGACATCTGAACCGATAATCCTCTCCTCAAGGGTGTCCAATCAATCTGGAGATGTTTCGCTACGGCTAGGGCGGCTAAATAGTTGAGGGCATTATGTTCCCCCGGTAAGGGTAATGGAAACGTCATACCGTTTACCGCTAGCCTAAACAGGTCAATGAGTGTCCCCTGGACATCACCACCATTTAAGCCAAACGTCAACGTTTCCTCTTGCCAAACCGTAGCCGCCGTATCCATTAAGCGTTGGTTATCATGATTGAGAATCGCCAAGCTTGTGTCCGGCATCTGCGCCAATAACTCACACTTCGCTTTAGCGATCGCATCCTCCGATCCTAAAAGTCCAATATGCGCCGTTCCCACATTCGTAATCACGCCAATCGTCGGACGGGCAATTTGGGTCAATAGGGCAATTTGCCCAGAACCCCGCATCGCCATTTCAATCACCGCGTAATCATGGTTTGAGTCTAATTCCAGCAATGTTTTCGGCACACCAATTTCATTATTGTAATTTGCCTGGGTTTTCAGGACATTGCCTTGAGTAGACAAAACCGCCGCGATTAATTCCTTCGTCGTCGTTTTTCCAGCAGAACCCGTAACCGCAATCACCGGAATATCAAACTGATCGCGCCACCATCGAGCAAGTTGCTGATATGCCTGTAGAGTATCATCGACTTGAAGCTGGGGTATATCCTGAAGATGGCGACCTTGGTCACGGTTGGTAATCACCGCGATCGCCCCTTTCTTAATCGCTACCTCAGCGTAGTCATGTCCATCAAAGGTTTCCCCCCGCAGTGCCAAAAAGATTTGACCGGGTTCCAGGTTACGGGTATCGGTAGTTATACCACAGACCCCATTAACCGTCATCGGCACAGACAAATTAACCGGAGTAGCCGCGAGGACTTCGATGAATTGGGTTAACGAAAGCTGACAAGGCATAATTCCAGGGTGGTGAATACGTTTTAGCCAGTAGCGGTAGTGGGAGTAGGAGATCCACACTCATCCTCTACGCCATTTCCGACTGTTGCAACAAGTTGGGGATCTAAATCGCGTTTTATTCTATATTCACCGAATCTTCACACTTTTGCGGCATAATTTTACAGTATGATCCATACTTAGTTTAGTATGCTTGTATATAGAGATAATATAGTTTATTAGATTTAAGCAACTCTTGACCAAGCTCGTTTAGGCAGGGTAATTCATAAAATGGATCAGGGTTTTCGGTTGTTGAGATACAGGGCAAGTCAAATTTGAGCTTAGATCTGCCAAATTCCATTCAAATCAACCAGCCCACGGCGTTTGCGCGTAGGGGGGTCAACTGAAGTGAATACTAGTAATTGGACAGACTCTGACATCAGACAAACTAGCTCACAAGAGCAGCAACTGTACGACCATCTCCTGTATTGCGTACAGGTAGAATCGCCGACGCAGACGATTGAACGCTTCAAACAGCTATTCATGGACGGCTCTCGATATCCAGAGCCAGACATCTGGATGGTCTTAGAAAAGCTGGCAATGGATAAGCAGGCGGAGCAAGAGTTCAAGTTTATCCTGAATCGTTGCTGTCACATTCTGATTAATAGCTGGCAAATACAACCGCAACACCAAAGCGCCATCCCTGAATTGGTCGCATTACTGGATAATATTCCACCCGCAACCGGGGTTTACTCTCGCGGTTCTAGGCGTCTGCGACATCTGCTACAGCTTTTCAAAGAAACCGACCAATATCTTACCCTACATCGCTTATCTCAGGTGGTCGGTGAAACATCCACCAGTTCTAAAGAAGTCGGACCTCTAATTCAGCGATACCCCTATCTGTACGAACACTGTTTGCTGAGTGAAGACAGCAGTTATGAACATCAACAAACCGTCCGGCAAATTCAATCCCGGCTTCAGCGGCGCTTTGAGCTAGATTTGTCACAGTACGTTACTTATCAGGTGCGATGCGCTCAAATGAAACGTCGGGACTCGAAAGAAACCTCAACCAAAATTATCCAACCTGTCAAAAATCCCACCCTTTTAACGGATCATGAGTTGGGAACTGCCCTGAAACAGTTTGTTGGCAAAGTCCAAGGTTCTCATACTTGCCGGGATTTGGCTCAAAGTTTTCTAACTCATAGCAGCCATACTCCTTGCTACAAAGACTTTAAGGACGATTTGTATGAGTATCTGACAGCTTCCATTAATCCAGCCTACGGAAAACGGCAGTTTAATAGTCGGTTGCATGAGCATCTGAAAAATACCTTACCTCAAAGTGATAATCAGAAGCCCAGCGAATTTCTGATTTTGCGAACCTGTAGCCAGTTATTAAATTTTCTGGTTGTTGAGAGTTCTCAGCGCCCTAAACATTTTGTGTTTGTCGATCTGATCACGAATTTAGGCGGAACGGTTACGACAATGTTGCTACTCAAGATTGTACTGCTGTGTCGTAAAGTTAAACCCTATTTGGAAAAACGATTTTCCATTTTGTTTAATCATTACGAGTCTTCCACGAGAGACGGTGTACCCTGGTTAATTAAGTCTCTGGAAAACTTGAATGTGGCTTTTAGTATTCATTTTGGTAGAGCTGACCTTTCCTGTCTGAGTCAAATTATGTAAATTGGTCATTAGTCATTGGTCATTCGTCATACTCGCTCCCTTGAGAAGCCAGCTAAGTCATTCGTTATTCGTTAATTCAAAATTCAAAACCAGGTTCCCTTGAGCGAAGCGAAGGGTTAAGTTGGGCGGGTTTAGTCACATCTGGGTGCAAAGGAAACGATAGTAGTGAAACCCGCCCCTACACACTCAACACTCAATTATCCGGCTATTGTAAAGGCTCATTGCCTTTTCGACTCCTTCCTTTAGCGAGAGTTCTATGGCGTCAACGGCGAGTGGAATGACTTCGGCAATGATCTTAGATTCTTCCGGAGAGAATTTGCCTAAAACGTGACCGACGGTGTTCTTTTCTGGGTCAGACTTGCCAATTCCAATGCGTAGGCGGGGGAAATTTTGTGTTCCCAGATGAGCGATCGCGGATTTCATGCCGTTGTGTCCTCCCGCAGAACCTGACAGGCGTAGACGTAGCCGCCCCACGGGTAAATCAAGCTCATCATAGACAATTAAAACGGATTCTGGGGGCATTTTATACCAATCTATCGCGGCACGAATCGCTTGCCCAGAACGATTCATGTAGGTTAGGGGTTTGAGTAAACGTAGTTTGTCACCCGTTAAGCCACGTCCTTCTGCCAACAACGCTTGGAAGCGACGATTTTCGCTCCAAGAGATTTGCACCCGACGGGCTAGCTCATCGACGACTTCAAAACCAATGTTATGACGGGTTTTGTCATATTTGGGTTCGGGATTACCCAAACCTACAATTAGTTGAGGAATCACTAAACTGTCATTCGTCATTTGTCATTTGTTAGGGAACAGGGAACAGGGAACAGGGAACAGCTTATAATCTTATGTCATTGGTGAGTAGGGGAATTCTCCCTTGTCCTCCCCAGCTCCCAGACGTGCCATGGCACGTCTCTACACTGCTCCCCCAGCTCCCCTGCTCTCCATCTCACTACTTCACTCAGGCAGGAGGAGACTGAAATAGGGATTCTAGGTAGACACGAGCGCAAGCCCGATAGGTCTGGGAGGCTTCGGGTGTCTTACCACTCCCATTTTGGAGCAAAAACAGCGATAGCGCTGCGGCAAAAACCCGATCTTGATCCCAAGTGGGATGGGTTTCTAAGTAGCGCTTGAGGGACTCGTGTAGGTCTTCAGGGATTTCTGCCAAAATGCTGACGGTTGCGTTCATAATTACCTCTCTATCGAATAGCGTGTTGGGACAAAAGCCACCTTGCTCGCTCTCTACATGTCTGTGGAAATCGGCTACTGTAGCTAAAACCTAGCGGCAAATAGACTTAGACACAGCACCCACTGCTCTTGTTGCTTTGAGATGTCTCAAGTTTTTTTATGGGTAGGTCGCACTATTCTCAACTGAGATGGGGTGGGGTTGTCAATGATACGAAATATTACAAGGTCACTCAAATCGCCAAAATGCTAACGATAGAATCAGCCTTTGAACCCGATTTTCGTTACACAAGTTTACACAAATTCAGTCTAGTATCACCTCCATATCCTTGATGGGGAAAATCCCCAACATGAGGGGATAGGCTCGATCCCGCCGTTCATCCCTGTGGAAAACCTGATGTAATTTGTGGAAAACTTGGAAATTTCATGTGGAAACACTGGGGAATCTAGTGGGGAAAACTAGGTGAAAAGATAAGAATTGCAAATTGTTTGATCGGGGACGGATCAATACACGGATCAATACTACTCAGATCAGCTTTAGGGCGTCGATCCAGTCCCCACCCACAGCATCATTTGGTAGAGACGCGCCATGGCGCGTCTCTACTTGCGGCTGGCTGCACAACTCCCAAACCCTTAGCTATCAAGATTTTGAGTGGCATTGATATTTGCTCCTGTTCAAGGAAAAAGGGTTAAACCCTTTGAAACCCTTGCACCGCTATCAGGGAAAATGTACTATGGCTCCCCCAGCTTCCCCAGCTCCCCCAGCTCCCCCAGCTCCCCCAGCTCCCCCAGCTCCCCCCGCTCCCCCCGCTCCCCCAGCTCCCCCAGCTCCCCCAGCTTCCCCAGCTCCCCCTGCTTCCCCGCACCTCTCTGGAATTTCCAGGGGTCAAGCCACAGAGTCAATGTTGAGGGAATGACCCAAAACCCGAAAAACTTGGCGTTGCTCAAATAACTCCACTAAGTCGCCGTTAATTTTATTTTTGGTGGCTTCTTGGCGAAGGATTTTCAGTGCTGTTTCCAGGGGTAGCCGCCGCTTGTAGGGACGATCGCTGGCGGTGAGAGCGTCATAGATATCGGCAACGGTGAGCATTTGGGTTTGGATGGGAATTTCATCTTGCTTTAAGCCTCTGGGGTAGCCACTGCCATCTAGTTTCTCGTGATGCCCAAACGCGATTATTGGAACATTTTTGAGGTGCTTTGTCCAGGGAATGCGTTGGAGAAAATGGTACGTGTGGGTAACATGCGATTCAATGCCCAGACGCTCTTCAGGGGTTAAATTTCCTTTTGGCACAAGCAATTGAACCATCTCTGCCTTGGTAATCAGGGGTTTGAGTTGACCATCTACATCTCGATAGGTGTATTGGGACAGGGCGGTCAGTTGAGTTAATGTTTCCTCTGTAAATGCCTGAAAATCGCGAGTCAGCAGTACTTCTGGCTCATTGAGTTGTTGCACAAATTCCCGATAATGCTTGATTGTTTGAATGGCTTGAGCCAGTTGGGTATCAAGCTGTTCCAGTTTTTGGCAGTGAGAACAGCTCGAAGTTGAGGTGTTATTGTCATGGCGATGGTCAGGATGTTCGAGTAAATACTTGAACTTGTTGTGAGCGCATTCCATTTCTAGAGTGCGCTGCGCTAGGGCAAAGCGATGGAGAATCACCTCTAGCTGTGAGGGATAGAGTTTCTTGCGCTTGCCCAAAATGGCTTCTGGGACACCCACTTTGCCAAAGTCATGTAATAATGCCGCATAGCGAAGTTCTCGGATTTGGCGATCGTTCAAATACACGGAACTCAGAGAACCCTTGGTGATTGCCGATGTTTCTTCACAGAGTCGCACAGTGAGTTCTGCCACCCGTTCCGAGTGACCAGAGGTTGTCGGGTCGCGTGTCTCAATAATTTGCACAGAGGCTCTGACAAAGCCCTCAAACAGATTTTCGATGCTTTCTTGGAGATGATGACGTTCAATGGAAATCGCCGCCTGAGACGCCAGCGATCGCACAATCCGCTCTTCCCATTCTGAATAGGGCTGGGTCACGTCCACAGCGTTTTTGGGTGTGAGCGTGACATCAGGGCGGCGCTTGCGATTAATCAGTTGTAATACGCCAATAATTTCCCCGTCAGGTTTTTGCATCGGCAAAACTAATACCGAACAAGTCCGATAGGGCATATTCGTGTCAAAACTGCGGTCAAGGGCGTAAGGCACATTGGCGGGCAATTTATAGGCATCTGCCAACTTTAAATTTTCACCCGTTAGCGCGACGTACCCCGCCAAACTTTTACGGTTGAGAGGCATTACGAACTCATTGAATGGCTTGTTGGGTAGCGAGTCATTCTGAGCCACCTTAAATAACAATTTCGGCTCCGCCTGAGTGTGATCGATCAGATACAGACTACCTGCATCACTAAACGTAATTTCTCTGCTTTTGGATAAAATTAGTCGGAGTAATTCCTCCAAATCATTACTACTTGAAAGGGCTGTACCAATTGCCAGTAACTGCTCTATCAGTTCTACCCTTTCAGAGGATTCTTGTAAAAACTCTTGATTCTCAAGGTTTGAGATATGGATTGGCGCTACTTTCATAAGTTTTTCCACAGATATAAAGGATCACATTTTAAGGACTTTTCGGGATTTCAATTCTTTGACACGCAAAGCATTGGATCACTCCTTTGATAGGGATAGATTCTTCTCTATTCAAATATTAAATTGAATGAAAGTATCAAAGATCTAGTATACCCACTAAATTTACCAAAGGAATCCGCCAAATATTGTATTTTTTTGATAAAGCGCCGCTTTGTTTTTCTCTGAATAAAGAAAAATTTACCTTGTTTCTGTATAGTGTCATTGGAGAATGGCATTATTTTTTAGGCGTATTTTAAATTAATTGATAAAAGATTTTGTCAAGTTAAATCTGATTCTATTTTTAATTCTTTAGGCAACGATTAAACCTCAAATAATTAACCAGACAATAAACATAATGGATAAATATTATTATCTATTAAATGCTTATGTCGCTAACCTCCATAGCTAGGCTATGGGCGGGGTAGTTGATGGCTCCGCATACTCAGTCATCGGCATCAATAAAATGCCGATTAATACCCTTATTCAATGGTTCTGGCAAAAACTCCGGACATTTAGGCAAAATTGTTAACCACCCTTGAGATTAAGTCCGGTTGAATACTTACACTTTGGTGGAAACAAGGCAGAAGGCAGAAGGAAATAATTACTGTTTAGGCGGACATGATATGGACAATCAACCCAAAATAAAATCCCCTGGTCAGTGGTTAAACTGCCAGGGGTATCAAACTCCCAATGTATTTTTCGGTCTCAATCTAGAGCCTACTGGTTTCACCGACTAAATGAGATCCGTAAATTCTGGGATCTTTGTCCAAGTCCAGTTTGATAATTCCTTAATTTCCCGGATTCTGTTGGTTTCCCAAAATCGTTATCGTATAAAGGCAACGAAAAAATGCAAGCTCTCAGTTGTAGATGGCAATCCCTGGTGGTATTCTCCGACTGCCAGGGGTTTTCTTTATCGCTTCCGCCTAAAGGTTATGACGTTCTTGATGGCTTAAATGAACACGTATAGCGCTACGCGCTAGGCAATAGGCAATAGGCAATGGGCAATAGTATTGTTCTCCCCCTGCTCCCCCCGCTCCCCCCGCTCCCCCTGCTTCCCCTGCTCCCCCTGCTCCCCCTGCTCCCCCCGCTCCCCCTGCTTCCCCTGCTTCCCCTGCTCCCCCCGCTCCCCCTGCTCCCCCCGCTCCCCCCGCTCCCCCTGCTTCCCCTGCTCCCCCTGCTCCCCCTGCTCCCCCCGCTCCCCCTGCTTCCCCTGCTCCCCCTGCTCCCCCTGCTTCCCCCGCTTCCCCCGATCCCCCTGCTTCTCTTAACCAATATTTCTACCCTCTGCCCTACAGCCTTCTATTTCAGCATTGCGGTTAAACCTTACGTTTAGTCCGTTGACGGTGTGCCGCTTGGCGTAGTTTAAGGCGGTAAGGATCAGCATCTTTGCGCCAGATGACACGATGTCCTTGGAGTTGGGCGCAATGGTCAATTAGGCATTGTTGCCAGCCTTGGCGCGTACCGATAGTTTGGGTATTATCCAGCAGTCCCCAGTCTTCTTCCTGACGAGTGAGTTTGGCAAATTTTTCGTACAGGGGATAATCTGGAGTGACGAAGGTTTCTTTACGGTGTAAGACAGGGGGATTTCTGGAGGCATCGTAATGGCGATAGGTAACCTGTAAATCCTGCAAGTCAATGTTCATGCTTGTGTGTAGTTCTGGATGGGGTTCAGTGTCGAAATTGGGATAGAACAGGTAGGATATTTTAGGTTGATTAATATGAAACTTGACTAAGGTTGCCCCTTCTAAGCGACCAACAGTCCGGCTGGCGCATCCTTCGTAGAGTCGGAGTGGCGCTTCGAGGGCTTCGAGTGCCGAAACGTGGACGTAGAGGGCGCTGGGGAGAAGTTTTCCCACTGGAGAGCGCTTGCAGCAATTGGCAATTAAGCCGGGATTGCCCACACTCAAGAGGATTAAGTCAGCCGCAGCACAGGCTTGTTGATAGTTACCAAAGAAGGCTCTAATATCATTTTGGACTAAGGGATCTAATTGACCAAACTTAGGGCGACCATTGAATTTAGCCAAGGCGAGATAGACGAGGAAATCATGGCGACGTTTATCTGCGATCGCATCCCATTCGTTTTGCTCAGTCACTTGTAAAATAACCTTAAACGCACGGCGTAGGGTGCCGAATTCTTCCAGAATTTCTTCGGTATTGGCGATTTCCAGGGGACTGGGAAGGCGTCCCCGTTCGGTGACAAATGCCATCAGAGGGGCAAGCATATCTTTATAGCTCTCGAACCGCTTCACGCTAATGCGGATTCTGGGGGTAATGGTACGAGAACGGAAGCGGGATGCCCGGAAGCTTTCGGCTTGAGTGGAATCTCGGAATATAAAATAGATGCCCAAGTCAACGGGAATAGCATCAACCCCTAATACTTGGTCAATGTAGGCTTTGAGTTCTTCTTGTTCGTAGTATTTCTGAAACGTATTCCGGCGGGTGACAATACCATCACCATAAGCAATTTGTCCAGAACTACGGTCATCAATTAAAACTTGGGCAGAGACAATCAGCACCTTTTGGGTGAGTTCCCAGGCTTTTAGTAAGGCTTGGCGACGTTCTCCTGGCTTTTCAATCACGTTGATGACGTAGCCTAGGTTAACGATATCAGCGGGGACGAGGGAATTGCCGCCATGGTAGTAGGGGTCCCAACCAGCACAGGTATAATCTTGCTTACGCAGACGGTTGATGTCACTACCACGACCACAGCCGTAGTCAAAAAAGGAAGTATCTTTAGTCAGAATTGCACTTTCTAGGGCTAGTCGCACAGGTTTGGACAAGTTAGTGCGGACTATTGCAGCCCTGTGACGCTCGATTTCAGTACCGTCTGGGATAGGAGCAACCATAGCTGAGTCAGCGAGCTTTTTGATTAATATACTACAGAACGACCCAAAATAGGCGTTTGGTTAATGCCTGATAATCAACTAGCAATTACTGCCCAGGTGCTAAGTTATAATCCTGAAAATGACGAATGACAAATGCCACGCATCTTTGACAACATAGAACAATCGCTGTTACCGACGTTACGGGATACACTGGCAATTTCCCGACGGGCTGATTTTTGTGTCGGCTATTTTAATCTGAGAGGATGGCATAAAATTGATGATACGATTGAACAGTTTGGCGGTGGCGAAGGCGCTTGTTGTCGGCTGTTAATTGGGATGCAGCGCTTACCGAAAGATGATGTGCATTCGGCGTTGGCGTTGGGGTATGAAGATAGAGGAATTGATAATAGCACAATTATTCGCTACAAAAAACAAATTGCCCAAGACTTTTGTGAACAATTAACCTGGGGCGCACCCACGAATGAGGATGAAGCAGGTTTACGCCGATTGAGTCAGCAACTTAAAGCCCAGAAACTGATTGTTAAATTATTTCTGAGATATCCGCTTCATGCCAAATTGTATCTGATTCATCGCCAGGATATCAATAATCCCACGATTGGCTTTTTGGGTAGCAGTAACCTGACATTATCGGGGCTACAATACCAGGGCGAGTTAAATGTTGATATTTTAGATCATGATGCTTGTCAGAAGCTACAACTCTGGTTTGATCAGCGTTGGGATGACCGTTGGTGTATTGATATTTCCCAAGAATTAGTGGAAATTATTGATCAGAGTTGGGCAAGGGATACGTTAATTCCTCCTTACTATATTTATCTAAAAATTGCCTATCATTTATCGCAGGAAGCCCGGGCGGGGTTATCGGAATATCAGATTCCGCGCGAGTTTCGCCATCAGTTATTTGACTTTCAAAAAGCTGCTGTACAAATTGCTGCCCGTCATTTAAATCGTCGGGGTGGGGTATTGGTGGGAGATGTTGTCGGGTTGGGAAAAACCTTAATTGCTTCAGCGTTGGCGAAAATTTTGGAAGAGGATTTTTTCTTAGAAACTCTGATTATTTGTCCCAAAAACTTGGTGACAATGTGGCAAGACTATGTTCACCGCTACGGGTTACGGGCAAAAGTCCTGTCCTTAAGTCGGGTGCAGATAGAGTTACCGAATGAACGGCGTTATCGGGTGGTATTAATTGATGAGAGTCATAATTTGCGGAACCGAGAGGGGAAACGTTATCGGGCAATTCAGGAATATCTTGCCCTGAATGAAAGTCGTTGTATTCTGTTGACGGCGACGCCTTATAACAAAACCTATTTGGATTTATCCAATCAACTGCGTCTATTTGTTCCTGATGATCAAGATTTAGGGATTCGTCCCGAAAAACTGCTGAGTGAGTTAGGCGGAGAACTCGAATTTAGCCGCAAACATCAAGCTCCCGTGCGTTCATTGGCGGCGTTTGAAAAGAGTGAGTATCCGGATGATTGGCGAGAATTGATGCGGCTGTATATGGTGCGTCGAACTCGCAGTTTTATTCAGGATAATTATACGAAAGATGATAAACAAGGAGGAAAATATCTCAAGTTTCCCGATGGGAGACGGGCATATTTTCCCCGACGCCAACCCCAGACGATTACGTTTAGCTTGGGTTCAGAGAATGATCCTTATGCGGCGCTTTATTCAGAGGAAATGGTTAATCTGCTGAATTCCTTAAATTTGCCTCGATATGGATTGGGGAATTATGCGATATCAGAAAAGTCAGCTAAGGGGAAATCCTTAACCGCAGCAGAAGCGGTACAGCTAAAAGGGTTATCTCGCGCCGGGAAACGATTGATGGGATTTTGTCGCACCAACTTATTTAAACGCTTAGAAAGTGGTGGGGTAGCCTTCCTGCAATCCATTGACCGCCATATCTTACGCAATTATATTTTCTTGCACGCGATCGCACAAGGATTACCGTTACCGATTGGTTCCCAAGAGGCGGCGCTGCTGGATACTCGCACCAATGATGAGGATATGGATTCAGTGGCGGGAACGTTGCTGGATTTCGATGATGAGGAGGAAGAAGTCACGACAGAAGAATTATTATCTCAAACCGAGATAGACTATCGCCAACGGGCGGCGCTGATTTATCATGAGTATTCGACTCGGTATCAGCGGCGGTTTAAGTGGCTGCGTCCTCAATTATTTAAGGCGTCGCTGAAAAAAGATTTACTGGCTGATGCGAAAGCCTTAATCAGTCTCCTGAATCAATGTGGGGAATGGGATGCGAATCAAGATACTAAATTGGCGGCGTTAGTTCAGCTACTCGGTGAGGTTCATCCCCAAGAAAAGGTATTGATTTTTAGTCAGTTTGCGGACACGGTACATTATCTGACCAACCAACTCCAACAACGGGGAATTAATCAGGTTGCAGGGGTTACTGGAAATTCTGCTAATCCGGCTGAAATCGCGTGGCGGTTTAGTCCCGTGAGTAACGACAAATCCGTCTCCTCTGAGGAAGAATTACGGGTTTTAATTGCCACCGATGTCCTCAGTGAAGGGTTAAACATGCAAGACTGCGCCATTATTGTCAATTATGACTTACCTTGGGCAATTATTCGCCTAATTCAACGGGCGGGACGAGTAGACAGAATTGGGCAAAATGCGGCTAAGATTCTTTGCTATTCGTTTTTACCCGCAGCGGGAGTAGAACGGATTATTCGACTCCGAGAACGCTTGCGTCAACGACTGCAAGAAAATGCGGAAGTGGTGGGAACCGATGAGGCATTTTTTGAAGAGGATACCAATGAACAGACGCTATTAGATTTGTATCACGAAAAAGCGGGGATTCTGGATGGCGATGAGGATAACGAAGTCGATTTGACTTCGGAGGCGTATCAAATTTGGCAGAATGCGACCCAGAATAATCCCACGCTGAAAAAGAAAATCGAAACTTTGGCAAATGTTGTCTATTCCACCCGCAAGCATACACCTACCACCAGCCAACCGGAGGGGGTATTGCTATATATGAAAACGGGTGAAGGCAATGATGCGTTGGCTTGGATAGATAAGCAGGGTAAAAGTGTTACCCAGTCTCAGTTTGAGATTCTGAGAATGGCACGCTGCGAACCAGAAACTCAGGCAATTAACCGTTATCCTTCCCATCATGATTTAGTCCAAAAGGGGGCGGAGTTAATTGCAGAAGAGGAGAAAAGTACCGGGGGTCAATTGGGGCGTCCTTCGGGGGCAAGATTTCGGACTTATGCACGGCTGAAACGGTATGTTAACGAGATGCCTTTGTTAGCGACGCCAGATTTACATAAAGCAATTGACCAAATTTATCGTTATCCCTTGCGACAGTCAGCGGTTGACCGCTTGAATCGGTCGTTAAAAAGTGGAATGGATGACCAACAGTTTGCTGAGTTAGTTGTGGCGCTGTATTTAGATGACCGTTTTTGTTTTGTTCAGGAGGAAGGGAGAACTCAAGACCCGGAAATTATTTGTTCGTTAGGATTATTTCAAGGATAAGCTAGGTAATCACCATGACATCACTCACTATTCCAGAAACCCAATTAACCCTCGCCGATTTTTTGGCACAACCGGAAACCAAGCCAGCCAGGGAATATGTCAACGGTAAAATTCACCAAAAGCCCATGCCTCAAGGAGAACATAGTACATTACAATGCCGCTTATCTGGAGCAATCAACCAGGTAGGTATCCCTGATAAGTTAGCTCATGCTTTTACTGAGTTACGCTGTACCTTCGGTGGACGTTCTATTGTTCCCGATGTATCTGTTTTTGCCTGGGAGCGTATTCCGCGTAAAGCCAATAATCGGATTGAGAATAAATTTAAAATTGCCCCAGATTGGACAATTGAAATTCTCTCTCCTGGCCAATCCCCTAGTCGGGTGATTGATAATATCCTGTTCTGTTTAAATCATGGGACAAAGCTAGGATGGTTTATTGAACCGGATGATGAATCGGTTATGGTATTTCAACCGAATCAGTTACCTGTTGTTAAGTATAAGACAGATAGTTTACCCATTCTTGATAGTTTAGGCAATTGGCAGCTTACGGTAGCGGATGTGTTTAGTTGGTTGAATTTGGATTAAAATTGTGTAGGAGCGCACCGACGTGCGCCCGTGTCAACTTAAGGTAGAAAACCAATGCTGGCAAGGTTTTAAACCGTGTCTATCTACTCCTCAACATTTTCCCCCTCATCCCCTAACCCCTTCTCCCACCGTGGGGAGAAGGGGAACCAGACTCTCTTACTCCCCTCTCCCCGGCGTGGGGGAGGGGCTGGGGGTGAGGGGTTTAGCTTAAGTTGACACCAATGACCAACGTGCGCCCCTACAACTTACAAACCTGTATCTTTTTGTGAGAATATGGTTCAAACAATTCAAGCTAAAGATGTCACGCTAGGACAATTAGAAACTCACTTCCAGCTTCAGCGAGTTGAGGATGAACAGTTCTTCCCAGAATGGCATGGTGATTTACCCGAACTTACCGACTGGCAAAACCAACTCTTAGAACAAGTCCGTTCGGGCTATTTCAATTTACTCAAACAACCCCCTTTACTCGAAAAACCTATCAACCTCGCCGTTGTCTCCCCATTATTATTTATCGGACAATTTTATCTATCGCCTTGGAATTTAAGAGCCGAGAGTACTGTCCAAATCTTTGCTCAAGACGAAGAACGCGGAATTATTGTTAAAGGGAATCTTGACACCTTGATTCTCAAAGACAAACTTTGGGTGATGGTGATTGAATCCAAACAAGCTAATTTCTCTGTAGAGGCTGGATTAGCGCAAATTCTCGCCTATATGCTAGGGAACCCTAATTCAGCACAACCGAGTTTTGGGATGATTACGACTGGGGGAAGTTTTCTTTTCCTGAAAGTTGTCAAAGATACTACCCCTCTGTATGCTATGTCTGATTTGTTTGGAATTGGCAATCGCCAAAATGGTTTGGGTGATGTCCTCAGAATTTTAAAGAAACTGATTTATCTATCTAGTTCTGCTAATTTGGAATAGATAGTGGTACCTCGATAAGGGTTTAGGTGGGTGCCAGGGCGCACGTCGGTGCGCCCCTACGCCAAAATGTGTCACGTTAGTGGTTAGCGCTTTGGTGTTTAAGGCGCTAAAGCGCAACTACGAACCTAGGAGATATGAATTATGCCTCTCAATTTCAAACGCACCCGTGATTTACTCTATGATTTCCAGTTTCATCAGTTGTTTATTGAAGAGTTGGGCTGGTATCAACCCTCCACGAAGAAAGCGGTATCTTTGGAAGTTGAGGAGAAAAGGTATCAGTATTACCGGATTGCGGAAGCGTCTGGGGTGGTGGTGTTTGAAGTGATGGGAGAAGATGGTACGATTCCAGAGGCAAAACATCGGGCGGCGATTCATCAAGAGTTGACGGAGAAGATTGCGGAAAATTTGTTGATTTTTGTGGACAAAGAACGCAGCCGCAGTCTGTGGTATTGGGTGAAGCGGGAGGAGTCTAAGCGTTATGTGCGGGATCATTTATATGTGAAGGGTCAACCGGGGGATTTGTTTTTAAGTAAGTTGGGTGGGTTGGTGATTGATATTTCCCACCTGGAAGATGGTGAACCTTCGGTGGTTGAAGTCGCCCAACGGCTACAAGGTGCGTTTGATATTGAACGGGTGACGAAGAAGTTTTATCAGGCGTTTCAGGAACAACATCAGGAGTTCTTGGCGTTTATCCGAGGAATTGATAGGGAAGCTGACTGTCGCTGGTATACGTCAGTTCTTCTCAATCGCTTAATGTTTGTTTACTTCTTACAGAAGAAGGGGTTTATTGATGATGAAGATTTCGATTATCTGCAAAATAAGTTAGCCGAGAGTAAACAGCGGGGAGAAAACCGCTTTTTTCGAGAGTTTCTCCAGGCGCTATTTTTTGAAGGATTTGCTAAACCTGAATTTGAACGGGAACCGGAGGTGCAAGGGTTAATTGGGCGGGTAAACTATTTAAATGGGGGATTATTTCTTAAGCATCGGATTGAACAAGAGTATCCACATATTGATATCGCAGATGAGGCGTTTGAGCAGATTTTGGATTTGTTTTCTCGCTATTCCTGGAATCTGGATGATACACCAGGAGGTAAGGATGATGAGATTAATCCGGATGTGTTGGGGTATATCTTTGAGAAGTATATTAACCAAAAAGCGTTTGGTGCGTATTATACCCGCCCGGAGATTACCGAGTATTTATGCGATCGCACGATTAATAAGCTTATTTTAGATCGGGTGAATGCATCAATTCTAGGGGATTCTTCCCTATCTGTCTCTAAGGAGGGAGAAGGGTTTGCGGATATCAACGAATTGCTGATTAAGCTTGACTCCCCGTTGTGCGATCGCTTAATCCAGGATATCCTTCCTACTCTATCACTCCTTGACCCGGCTTGCGGTTCTGGAGCCTTCCTCGTCGCCGCGATGAAGACGCTTATCTCAGTCTACACGGCGGTTATCGGCACCATCAAGTTAAAAGGCGATCGGCGTTTAAAAGCGTGGTTAAATAAGATTGAGGCAAATCATCCCTCATTATCGTATTTTGTCAAGAAGCGGATTATTACTGATAACCTCTATGGCGTAGACATCATGGAGGAGGCGACGGAAATTGCTAAATTACGGTTATTTTTGGCGCTGGTTTCTTCCGCCCAGGAGGTTGAGGAGTTAGAACCTTTACCGAATATTGATTTTAACATCATGGTGGGGAATTCGTTAATCGGGTTGATTCGGGTGGATGAGGAAGGATTTGATACCGTTGGTGATTCCAAGTATAAACAGGGAAATTTACTGCAATCTCTAGCCGCCAGTAATTATCGGCAGATTTTGGACGAAAAGAACAAAGATATAGCGTTATACAAAAAACACGCTTTTCAGCCAGAAGATATTGAAGAAACCTCTCAGGATTCTCGCTTACAAATGCTGCGAGATGATATTGAGAATTTAAACCGCGATTCGTACAGGAAGTTAAATCAGTTATTGCTGGATGAGTTTAGTGCGAAGTTGAAGATTAAGTACGAACAGGCGCAGTTGAAAGGGAAAGCTAAGAAGCGGCTATTGACGATTGAGGATATTGAAGCGCTGAAACCGTTTCACTGGGGCTATCACTTTGACAAGATTATTGAAGACAGAGGCGGATTTGATGCGATTATTACTAATCCACCGTGGGAGATATTTAAGCCACAGGCTAAAGAGTTTTTCGCACAATACAGCGCTATTGTGACTAAAAACAAAATGGATATCAAAAAATTTGACAAAGAAAAGCAGAAATTACTAAAAAATCCAGAAATTGCCCAAGCTTGGTTGGAATATCAAAGCCAATATCCATACATGAGTGCATACTATCGCTCATCAGAGCAGTATAAGAATCAAGTGTCAGTTGTTAATGGAAGAAAAGCAGGAACAGATATTAATCTGTATAAGCTTTTTGTCGAACAGTGTTTTAATCTACTCAAGTCTTGTGGTGAGTGCGGAATTGTTATTCCTAGTGGCATTTATACAGATTTAGGTTCTAAACAACTTCGATATATGTTGTTTGAGCAAACTCAAATCACTGGGTTATTTTGTTTTGAAAATCGCAAGGAAATATGGCTCTCTTAGACTGGTTATGGCAAATTAGCAATTTAAATGAGCTTAAACCCTTAAGTAGCAAAGGCTCTAACAGAATCAAAAGCCTGTTTTATTAGAATTGCTTTTTTTAATCTCCATGATTCTTGCGTAGCAAGGATTA
>NZ_JAVJQP010000123.1:0-28041 GCF_040218875.1 Coleofasciculus sp. D1-CHI-01 | reverse complement strand
GGCTCTCTTAGACTGGTTATGGCAAATTAGCAATTTAAATGAGCTTAAACCCTTAAGTAGCAAAGGCTCTAACAGAATCAAAAGCCTGTTTTATTAGAATTGCTTTTTTTAATCTCCATGATTCTTGCGTAGCAAGGATTATGGAGATTATTTTTTAGTATTTTATCATAGCTAGTCTAAAAGAGCCCTAATTCTAAAGTCCAGTCATATCTTTACAATTGAGTAGGTTGATAGCCAGTTAGGGACTCAGGACAACCAGCTTCATAAGAGTTGACACGAAACGCTGGGGGTAAGGGGATTAAGTATAGAATTTCAATTTTCAAAAGAGTAAAGCTATTCGTGGTTTTATTAAATTGCTTTAAAGATATATCTCCCCAAGCAAAATATGAAGATCTAGTGGGAGCCAAAAAAAACAGAGGATTATCCTCGCTATCAGTGTTGCAAGCATTCCATAACTCCTGAGAAGACAGTTCAGAGAGAACCTGCTGGCGACAGTTTAAATAATTCTCAATAATTGCATTTTCTGAGTTAGCCATTTTAGGGAAAAGTAACAAGTTTGCAAAAGAGACAATATTGCTGATATGATTATACATCAATGTAAGTGCATCTATTGTACTCTAGTTTGTTGGCAAAATCGGTATTAGGCACACACCAGTCCTGTTAGTCAAGCCTTCTGCTTAGGAGCAACTCACGACCAGACGCGCCCGGTTTTGTGTCTACACTCAAAACTATCCGACTTAGAAAGGAGGGGTTTTGAGGTAACATTATTACCGATAGCTACAGCCAAATAGCCACTCAAAACTATGACCGAAAAGCGAAGGGTCAAGTCGGGGCGGGTTTAGTCGCATCTGGGTAAGCCAAAAAAGGATAATAGTGGCTCTTTCAGACTAACTATGATAAAATACTAAAAAATAATCTCCATAATCCTTGCTACGCAAGAATCATGGAGATTTAAAAAAGCAATTCTAATAAAACAGGCTTTTGATTCTGTTAGAGCCTTTGCTACTTAAGGGTTTAAGCTCATTTAAATTGCTAATTTGCCATAACCAGTCTAAGAGAGCCATAATAGTGAAACCCGCCCCTACACCTTAAAAATTTACAATTCAAAACTATTGAAATGATGTCTCAACTACCTCCACTCAATACCGAAACCCTTTGGCAAATTTTGAACGAAGAACTCGATGATGATACCGTCAATCAGCTTGTCTGGCATTATTTGGGGTATCGCTATGACCCAGAAACAAGCCAATGGGATTGTACCAACGTACCTCCAGAATGGTATGAAAACTATCCAGAACCCCCCAACTTTATCGAGAGTCGTCCCGCCACCACTAAACTCACTCGTTCGATTCCCAAGGAAAATAAACAGTTATTGAAAGAACAGTTAGGATTTAAAGGCTATAAAATCGGCGAATTTAGTCCGAGACAGACTCGTCGAGCTACGATGGCGAATTGGTTGTTAAGTTACATGAAAGATACGGGATTGAGCCAAGAGTGAATTCATTGATCACGAATAGCATCACCAGCTTAACACTCACAAACCCTGGGCAATGGTTTAGCGATCGCATCCTCCTGGCGGTTCCCGTCAGTGAGGATAAAGGGAATGTGGCAGAAGTCGTCAGTTTCCTGATTATTCTGTTACTCGTCGCCACCGCCGTGGCGTTGATTTCGCGACGATTCCGTATCCCGTATATTACGGGGTTAGTGTTAGCCGGATTAGCGATAACGGAACTCTTACCTAGTCGCATCGGCTTGGATTCGGCGCTAATTTTTAATCTATTTTTACCGATTCTTCTGTTTGAAGCGGCAATTAATACTGATATTTCCCGCCTCCGCAGCACGATTAAACCGATTGCTTTACTCGCCGGACCCGGTGTGTTGATCTGTTCGGGAATTACTTCAGTTTTATTGAAACTCGAATTAGGGATTGATTGGATACCCGCCGCGATGGTGGGTGTGATTTTATCCATTACCGATACCGCTTTAGTCATTGCCGTATTTAAAGAAGTTTCAGTTCCCCACCGACTGGTTACTCTAGTTGAGGGAGAAAGCCTACTCAATGATGATGTCGCCTTGGTCTTATTTAGCCTAATTTTGACGATTCATGAAACGGGAGGCGTATCCGCGCTGGATGTGATTCAAGAATTTTTATTTGTGCTAATTGGCGGTGCTTTAGTCGGCGCGGCGTTGGGATATCTAAGTATTGGGTTATTGAGCCAAACGGAAGATCCCTTAGGCGGACTTTTACTCACCGTGGCTCTAGCCTTAGGCGCATTCCAAGCGGGAGAATTATTACATGTATCCGGTGTTGTTTCTGTAGTCATCGCCGGACTCGTTGTCGGCAATTTTGAACATTCTCAGGTAACATCGGCATCCAATCAAGTTACGTTATTTAGCTTCTGGGAGTATGCGGGGTTTGGGGTTAATACGTTTATTTTCTTGCTGATTGGCTTGGAGATCAACATTATTACCATTTGGCAAACCTTACCCGCTATACTTTTAGCCTTTATTGCCTATCAAGTTGGGCGTTTGCTCACGGTTTATCCGTTGTTAGCCTTCGTCCGTTTTTTCGACAAACCGATTCCGATGCGTTGGCGACATATTCTCTTAGCGGGTAACATTAAAGGCTCCCTCTCCACCGCCCTAGCCTTGAGTCTACCTGCTGATTTGCCAGGGCGGGAGACGCTGCTGGCGATCGTTTTAGGGATTGTTTTGGTTTCCTTGGTGGGACAGGGGCTAAGTTTACCGTGGATGGTGCGCCATTTGAAGTTATCCCATCGGTCAGCATCTTATCAGCAAATTGAGGAATTGCAAGCTCAATTGATGACAGCTAAAGCCGCACAAGATGAATTAGGAAGTCTGCTAAAAGCTGGAGTATTACCGAAATCAATTTATGAAGAAATGCGAGCCTCCTATCAACTGCGAGTCGCCACGGCTGATAGAACCTTGCGGGAAATCTATAACCAGCGTTCAGAAAATTCACCAGAAAATCGCAGCGATCGCACGAAACTAGAAGCCATTCGCCGCCAATTACTTTTGGCAGAAAAAGGAGCGTTAACAGACGCCCTACGTAAGCGAATTTTATCTGACGCTGTGGTACAAGAGCGAATTAAACGGATTGATGAGCTGTTGTTAAAATTGGAAGATGATTAGTGCAGCATAGCGTAAATTTAGGCTTACTTCCTTTATGTTATACTTATGTATGGCTAAATATAAAATTAAATACCAAGCTCTTCAAAGAGACTGCTTTGACAGCAAAGGTAAAAAAGGGATGAGCAAAATTATCACTGACCGTCGAAATTCATTAATAGTGGCAACAGAGAGTTGTCGTTATCAGGTTATTGGTTACCCCGATAGGGCGATCTATGCTGCCTCTCGTCGTCGGTACCGTATTAAGGGGAGTCGGGGAACAATAGTTTCCGGTAAGACTTCTCAGCTAATCGCTGCACAAAGTTTGAATCCATCAAAGGAACAAACTATCACTTCCGATTCTTTAACGATGAGAGCTATACAAGCTTTCATGGATACTGAGGATGAATGGGCAGAGGTGTACGCCAACCTTGCAAAATCTTGAATTTATTCCAGAAGATGCAGTTATCGCTATCCATGATAGATTGATAGAACGGTTTGGTGGGGCGCTGGGTTTAAGAGACAAGGGTTTACTTGAATCAGCTCTTTCCCAGCCTCAGCAAACTTTTTCTGGTGAATTACTCCATCCCACTATTCATGAACAAGCCGCCGCTTATCTTTATCATTTAGCCAAGAATCATGCTTTTATAGATGGCAATAAGAGAATTGCCCTAGCGACAGCCATTACTTTTATTCAACTTAACGGTTATAAACTAACTCTTGACAAGCCTGAAGCTGAGCAGTTGGTATTGAATGTGGTTGAATCAAAGATAACGAAAGAGGAACTTTTCGTCATATTCGAGAATCATATTCAATCACTAAACGTTTAACCTAGGGACTTGCAAGGAAAACAGATTAGAGCAATCATTTTTCCTTGTATTCCCTGTTTTGTAAATCTATTCGAGTGGCGCAAGTTTAGAGCCAACCCCTAAAAAATCGATGACTTGGTGCAACAGGTCTGCTTTTGTCACCACGAGTATCGTTGATCCGGGTTCAAGTACCGTATTGTCATTGGGAATGACTAAATCCGCATGGGGATGGTGTTGATAGCCAATGATTAAAGACCCCTCTGGAAACCGAGAATCCTGAATCACTTGAGCCACAGTACGCCCTGCAACATCTGACTCCCCCGGTACTCCCAGTTTAAAGACTTCCACTTGACCTTGTTCATAGTGCATGATCGATTCCACTTCCGGATATTCGATCGCGTTGACCATGCGATTGACAGCTAAGTCAACCGTACTAATGATATGATGAGCGCCAGCAATGCGTAGAGGCTCCTTAAAATCCCGTTGGCGGATGCGAGTAATAATATGGGTAACGCCATAGTGTTTAGCCAGGGTAACCATTGCCAGATTCAAGGCATCATCTCGCAGCACCGCCGCCATCGCATCGGCTTTGCGAATCCCGGCTTCGAGTAACACTTGGGTGGTGACAGCACTCCCTTCAAATGCCATAACCCCCACTTGTTCGCGAGCATACCGACAAGCCGCAGGGTCTTTATCAATAATCGCGATCGTATGTCCTAATTCCACTAACTGCTGGGCTAAACTTAATCCCACTAATCCCGCGCCGCCGATTAATACGTACATGATTCCTTTGTCATTGGTCATTGGTCATTTGTCATTTGTGATAATTGAACGGTCAGGTCGGGGCGGGTTTAGTTATATCAGGGTGAAAACGAAACGTTAGTGGTAAAACCCGCCCCTACACAATCTCCCTCATCTTCCCCATCACCCCCATCTCCCCCATCACCCCATCACCCCCATCTCCCCCATCTCCCTCATCTTCCCCATCTCCCCCATCACCCCATCTCCCCATCTCCCCATCACCGCCAGCTTCCCCTGCTTAGCGGATGACAGAAGCAGACTAAAAATGGTACAAAATCTTAGTTTAAATTAAACGGGATAATTAAGTGAGGAAGCGGAATGTATATTATCCAGGTTGCTTCTGAATGCGCCCCTGTGATCAAAGCTGGTGGCTTAGGGGATGTGGTTTATGGTCTGAGTCGGGAGTTAGAGATTCAGGGGCATTGCATCGAGCTGATTCTACCCAAATACGACAACATGCGCTATGACCACATCTGGGGACTCCATGATGCCTATATTAATCTATGGGTGCCCTGGTACGGTGCGGCGATTCACTGTTCCGTCTATTGTGGTTGGGTTCATGGACGAGTCTGTTTCTTTATCGAACCCCATTCCCAGGATAATTTCTTCAATCGGGGCTGCTACTACGGTTGTGATGACGATAACATTCGGTTTGCTTTCTTTTGTAAAGCCGCTTTAGAGTTTATCCTTCAGAGTAATAAGCGTCCTGATGTGATCCACTGTCACGATTGGCAGACGGGTTTACTTCCAGTCATGCTCTTTGAGATCTACAAATATCATGGTATGGCAAATCAACGAGTATGCTACACCATCCACAATTTTAAGCACCAAGGAATGGGGGGAAGTGAAATCCTGGGGGCAACAGGGTTGAATCGGGAAGCCTATTATTTTCAGGATGATCGCCTGAAAGATAATTTTAATCCCTTTGCCATCAACTTTATGAAAGGCGGTATTGTTTACGCCAATGCGATAACGACGGTTTCTCCTCATCATGCCTGGGAAGCTCGGTTCACGCCCATCGGATGTGGGTTAGGTCATACGTTACATTTGCATCATGATAAGTTTACCGGGATTCTCAATGGCATTAATGATGATTTTTGGAATCCGGAACAAGATCGCTATATTCCCTATCACTACGCCCCGGATAGTTTTGAAGACAAAGCGAAAAATAAAAAAGCGTTGCGGGAACAGCTTTTAATTCAGGATGTCGATAAACCAATTGTGGCGTTTATTGGTCGTTTAGATGATCAAAAAGGTGTTCATCTTGTGCATCATGCTGTCTATTACTCCCTGCATAAGGGCGCTCAATTCGTTTTATTAGGGTCAGCGACAGCGGCGGCAATTAATTCCTGGTTCTGGCACGAGAAATACTACTTAAATGATAATCCGGATGTTCACTTGGAACTGGGCTTTAATGAAGAATTATCTCATTTGATTTATGCTGGAGCCGATTTTATACTGGTTCCGAGCAATTACGAACCCTGCGGACTGACTCAGATCATTGGTTTAAAGTATGGAACCGTGCCAATTGTGCGGAGTGTGGGGGGACTGGTCAATACTGTATTTGACCGCGATCACGACTCGACTCACCCCATGGACAAACGCAATGGATATGTATTTAATCACACCGATTATTATGCGTTAGAATCCGCGATGAATCGGGCGTTGGGATTGTGGTATGACTATTCTGAAGAGTTCCGGAAACTAGCAATTCAAGGTATGGCGTATGATTACTCGTGGAGTGCTTCGGCATCTAAGTATGTGAAAATTTATGACATGATCCGACATCAATAGGGGTATTCGTGATATTGATGTTAACTAAAACCCCTCACCCCCAGCCCCTCTCCCACTCTGGGGAGAGGGGAGCAAGAGGGATGTAAAATGGAAGTGGCTTAGAGACATATCATAATGTATTGAACAGTAATATAGCAATCCTATTTGAGTCGTGTCCAAAAATCCCATCCAATAGTCCAAGTCAATCAATAAAGACCAATCCAGAAATTGCTGTATCGTCTCTGGCTTCTTGCTAACTGTGATAGAATTTGGGTAGCATTATTGATTGAGCGGTTGACTGGAATAAACATAGACCGCTCTTTTTTACCACAAAACAAACCCATTTCTTGTTAATTTTTGGAAAAAGTCAAAAAATTATTGTCTATTGCTTTTACTCTGAGCGATACATTCTTTCTTACTGAAGTTCTCCCAGCCGAAGAGCAAACCAAGAGCGATCGCGCTCTCAATAATACCATCGCCTTAGCTGGGATTGTGCTGGGGATTAGCGGCTTAACCGCTACCGCAATTTCTGTACAACAACCCCAGCCGAAATCCTACGCCGATTTTGAGTTTTTATCCTCATCCATTTTTATCTGGAGTCTCGGTTTAAGCTTTCCGTTTATCATCTTCCTCTTCTATCGCTTTATCGCTGATCTGTGGCGACGTTAATCAATCTGGAATCAGGATTTATGGTGATTTTACCGGATATTATATTCCACTGTTATCGATCGCCTAAAAAGGCTGAAAAAGAATAGAAAAGGTAATTCCATTATCTTGTAGAGAACCTCCTTCATCCTCAACGCTATTGAGGGGAATTCCCCAATACAGTTGTGCTGACCACGACGGATCGCGTTGCCACAACAGCCCTAACCCAAGACTGGCTAAGGTGTTAGGATTAGTAACCTCATCCTCGTGGTTCCAAACGGTGCCAATATCGAAAAAAGGAGCAACTTGAACCGTGCCAATTCCCTCCGGTTGACTGATAATCGGGAAACGAACTTCCACGGAACCAACAATTCCATTGTCAGCCACACGCTGATTTTGGCGATACCCTCGCACTGTATCAATTCCGCCAATATTGAACTGTTCTAGCGGTAAGAGCGAATCATTAGAGAGTTGCGCTCCAGCGCGAGCGATAATAATACTATCAGCCCCTAAAGCCTGCACCCACTGAAACTGTCCCACCCAGCTCATAAACCGCCCATCAGTACCCGTATCATTGATGGTGGCGTCAAAAGCATCTAAGCCAAAACTAAACTGCGATCGCGCGGCTAAGACGCGATCAGTAGAACGGTTGAGCCAGTCTTGACTAAACCGCACCACGGTTACTTTCGATTCCCCATCTTCGGGTCCGAGGGAAAAGGAAAATGGGATATCATCTAGGACAAAAGTTTTGCTTTGACGCAAATCCAGAGACAAGGACAAGGCAAAGTCACTCGTTGGCGTATGAACAATCGGTTGGCGAAACCCCACGGAAAAGGTTTCTGAGTTGGAGTTAATATCTAAGACCGAAAACGGATCTTCAACAATATCACTATCGCTACGGTTGTAGCTGAGACTTAACATACCATCCCTGGGATTGAGGGGAATTTCATAACTCAGACTATACTGATCGACACCTTCGGTTATGCCATAATCGGCACTTATGCGATCGCCTAATCCCAATAGATTCCGATTCTCTACCCTCACCGTTCCCCCCAAGGAACCGACACTGGGAGAGTCTCGATTCTCTATAGTCACAGAACTCGCCCAAGGTTTTGCCTCTTCTATCTCTAGGGTTAACACACTGGTTCCAGCCATGGTTCCCGCCGATAACTCGGCTTGAATTTGATCCAGTACCGGATCAAGTTGCAGCAGTTGCAGCGCCTCCTCCAAGCGACGAATATTCACCGGGGTTTGCGTCGCCAACTGAATCCGCGATCGCACGTAATCATCCTGCAAACGTTCTAATCCTTGAATCTCAATGCGTTCGAGGCTCCCTTCAACCACCTGAATGCTCACCACACCATCGGTAATATCCTGAGACGGGAGAAATGCACCGGAAGTGGTGTAGCCATTGTCTGTATATAACTCGGTAATCGCCGTGCGAATCGCTAAGAGTTCTTCAAAGGAAGCATTTTGACCAATAAAGGATGCAACAGCATCTTGCAATTGTTCTGAAGAAAAAACCGTACTCCCTAATACCTCAACTCGTTCAACCGTGACATTAACCTCCACATCGGGTGATGGCGTCAGAAAGGGTTCTGGGGTGGGTGTGAGGGGGGGAAGTGATGGAGGCGTCTCTGGGGGCGTCGTCGGCAAAGAAGGCAGATTTGGACGAGTGGGTTCCAGGATTCCCGGTGGAATCTCTGGAGTCGTTTGGCTCATCGATGGCAAGTCTTGAGCTAAGGTGGTACAACTCCAGCTCAAATACGCCAAATTTAAAGCCCAAATCAAGCATTTAAACATAGAACAGTAGCGCCCAGCTCATCAGTTGACAAGGATGTAGAGAAACCCCGGACTGTTGATCGCAAAAGGGAGAGGGTAAGCAGCAGAGAATAAACGGTTGATTCGAGTATCGGGTTGTCAGAGCCGTTAATCCTGTCCTAATTATTCTGACGATCGCTATCAAGCATTTAGTGAGCCAAAACCTCAATTGATCCCCCATAGCATTCATACTCGGTAATATTCTTTTATTTCTTGTTCTACTTTCAGCATCAGTGACCGGAAGAAATACAATATAGTAGCAGCTTAGGAGACGCTTTGTCCCCTGTTTTTATCCGTTGAGAAACCCAAAAACCCTTAAATTCAGACTCCCCAGTTCAGATCAAAATCTTATAAAATAGAGTTAATTGTTATCATTGTTCCGAAAAATGTCCCACGGTTGGCAGTTTTGGCGTCGATTTATTGGATTATCCTTAGCCAGCCTTGTCTTTTGTATCAGCTTTCATCCCTGGTCTACTGGGCAAGCCGAACCCGCCACAGAAATTCAACAGCAGCAATTGCTCACACCGGCTTCTGAAAAACAGCTCGTGTCCAAGGGAATTGCATCCTATCAAATCGGAGAATTTTCCCAAGCCATTAACTTATGGGAACAAGCCTTACCTCAAATTACCGACGAAAATGATCGAGCAATTGTTCACAATAACCTGGCTTTAGCCTATCGGCAAACGGGAGAATTGGCTCAGGCGATCGCGCACTGGCAAAAGGCGATCGAAATTTACCAGGCTTCACAAGATGCAGACAACCAAAAACAGATTGCTGGGCTATTAACGGAACAAGCCCAAGCCTACAATGATTTGGGACAGCATCCGCGAGCGATTACCCTCTTAGAGTCAGCCATTGAACTCGCCACTGAATACCAAGATCCCTTAGCAGAAGCTGCCGCTCAAGGCGCTTTAGGCAATGCCCACTGGAGTTTAGGCAACTATGATCAGGCAATTTCCGCCCACAAACAGAGCCTCAAAATTGCCCGCGCATTGAATAATAACAGTTTTATCGCTACGGCTTTAAATAACGTGGGGAATGTCTATGTCAGCAGAGCCAGCCGATCAAGTTATCAGGCGCAGGTGGCTGAGTTAGAAGGAGATGTTGAACAAGCGACACGCTTAACCCAAGAGGCGCTTCAAGATTGGACACAAGCCAGACTATTCTTTGAGCAAAGTCTGGAAACGGCGCAAGCTTTAGGAAGTTTGACCGAAATTAAAGCCTTAATGAATTTAAATCGCTGGGTGATTAGTCGTCATTCCGCCAATGTCGCTGACAATTCAGCCGAACCCTTGAGTGAGGGCGATCAGGCATTTCTTCAGAGCAATTGGCAACGAGTCAGAGAACTCCTCCCTGGAATACCTGATTCACGACAGAAAGCCTATACCCTGATTCACCTAGCTGAGAGTTTCCAACGGATCGAGTCAGAGGCTTCAACTCAGGAGTCGATCCAGCTTTTAACCCAAGCTTTAACGGTAGCCCAAAAAATAGGCGATGCCAAAGCCCAATCCTTTGCCCTAGGGAGCTTAGGACAGGTGTATGAATCAGCCGGAGACTACAGCACAGCGATGAATTTAACCCGCCAAGCTGAATTTAGCGCCCAGCAAATTCAATCCTCTGATAGTTTATATCGCTGGCAATGGCAAGCGGGGCGGATGCTGAAAGCCAGAGGTAACATCGCCTCAGCCATTTCTGCTTATGAAGGGGCGATCGCGACGTTGCAAAATATTCGCGGCGATTTAGTCGCCAATAAAGAATTACAACTAGATTTCCGGGAACAGGTTGAACCCGTTTATCGAGAATTAATTGATTTGCTCCTCAATGCTTCCAGTCGCGATTTGAGCGATCCTAACTCCCAGGAAGAGGTTTCACCCTTGAAAGAGGTACTCGATATCGTCGAACTGTTCAAACTGGCAGAATTGGAAAACTTTTTCGGCGATGAATGCGTGCAAGTCGCCAAAGACAAAGCTCAAAATGAGGAAGGGTTAGCGGATGCCAATGCTGCTGTCATCTATTCAATCATTTTGAACGATCGCACCGAAATGATCCTGCGATCGCCCGATGGTTCCCTGAAAAACTATCCTATCCCCATCAGCAAGGAAGAGATGGAAGCTGAGATTGAGCAGCTACGCTACTTTCTGGAACTACGCAGCACGGAGCAGTATATCCCCCAAGCAAAAGAAATTTATAATTGGCTGATTCGTCCCATGGAAGCTGATTTAGCCGTCATGCAACCCAAGACGTTAGTCTTCATCAACGATGGCGTCTTGCGTCAGATACCCATGAGTGCGCTGCACGATGGTCAAAACTTTTTGATTGAGAAGTATCCCATTGCGATTACTCCTAGTCTGTCATTGACCACCAGCCAACCGTTAGATCGCAATCAGTTAAGAGCGCTGAGCCTGGGTTTAACTGTTGCCAAACCTCCCTTTGCCCCCCTGACGAATGTAGAAGCTGAGTTAAAGGTGGTTGAAGAAATCTTAGGCGGGACAGAGTTAATTGATCAGGAATTTACATTCTCGAACTTGCAAGCCAAACTACGACGCAAAAATTTTCCCGTGGTTCACATGGCAACCCATGGCAAATTTGGTGTAGATTCCCAGAGTACATTTATACTGGGTTATGATCAACAAATTAGTATTGAACAACTCGACAATCTCTTGCGTTCTCGCGGTCGTCGAGAAGCGGTCAAACTGCTCACCTTAAGCGCTTGCCAAACCGCAACGGGAAATAATCGTTCCGCTTTAGGAATTGCGGGTGTCGCTGTTCGAGCAGGTGTAGAGAGTGCGGTAGCGACGTTGTGGTATATCAATGATGAAGCGACCGTACCACTAATTGCCGAATTTTATCGCCAACTGCGCCAACCGGATATCACCCGGGCAGAAGCGTTAAGACAGGCACAGCTTAAGATGATTTCTAATGTCAATTATAATCATCCAGGGGTTTGGTCGCCGTTTATTCTGATTGGCAATTGGCGTTAGTTATTTGTTCATGGTTGATGGTTCATGGCTCCTCAAAAGAGGGAGTAGGGGTATTTGGTGTATCCCTACTCCCGACATTGTGCTACTGTTCACGCTCTACCCGCTTTCCCTTCAATTTGGCAGACTGAATTAGACAGCTATGGTCTTTTAGCAACATCAAGCCGTTCTTGTTGCGTGACTTGAGTCAAGCCAACTTGCTCAAGCAGAGCCAGAAAATCATCGTTGGTGGCTAGCTCATTAGAATTCGCGGTTTGAACGTTGGACATCGCGGCTAAGGCATCGTACCAAAGCCCAGTCTCGGCATAACTCCAAGCGCGATCGCGCCACACCTGTGTTGGTACATTGCTCTTAGCAGGAGTTGATAGCCGTTGGGTTTCTAAAGCGGCTGGTGTGGATACCCGCTCAATCCAGCTAATAAATACAGGATTAGCCGACGGACGCTTGGTATTACAAACCAGAGTGACTGACCATTTGTAGGTTCGTCCAGTTTGCAATTCTGGACGATCTTTGGGCACTTGCAACTGTATCATCCCGGCTTGGGGAGAGTCTATCTGTTTCTCAAACAGCGGTTCCGCCACTCCGGGTTCTACTAAAGCAAACCGCATGGGTACAGAGACAGGCTGTGATAAGTGCCAGAAAAAGGTAGGATGACCTGATATGGTTTGTCCAGCATACTCCTCGGATGGGATCAACAATGTGACTAAATCGTTGGTTAACGATTGGCGACAGCCGCGTGAACCCGAGCCTATTGTCCGCCGTGGATTAGTTGCCACGGGTGGTATATATTGTTTAGACGAACGATGGGTTGACGTTTTGTTTAACTCTGCGTTGGCAGGTAAATCGTTCCAAATCGAGGTCAGAATTGCTAAATTCTTCGATGACGAAAAAATCCGGGGTTCAGGTAGGTCTAAAAAGCCGAACATTTGCAGGGAAACAATTGAAGCTGTCCCGGCAATGATGGTTACTAATTTTTGCCGAGTGGTGTTCATGAGATTAAGTCCTTCGTTTCATAAGGGTCTTTTTACAAAGGGTTGTGATGCACCTACTCCAGCTGTGGAAAAATTTTGCCTGAAGACTTTTGGACTCAATAGCGCTATTGGCTGACAAAATCTAAATCATTATACATCGCATTTTGAACAACTACAGCAAAATTTGATAAACGGCAGTTAACTGTTCGCGCCCTTTGAGTCTCACCTGACCGATTTGTTTTGTGGGGAATTGGTTGTGTAGATGCTGGTATGTTTCTTCATTGATTAAAATCCGGCAAATTCCTCCATCTAGAGTTTTATCGTAACTTTCTAATCGAGCCGCGATATTTACGCTATCTCCTAGGGTGGTGTAGTCAAGCCGTTGAGCATTCCCCAAGCTACCTGTGACGACATCTCCGGTGGCAATTCCCACGCGCATTGCTGTTTGCGGATAGCCTTGACGTTGCCATTCTTGATTCAGGGTTTGCAGTTTCTGTGCCATGGCTAACGCACAGTTTACCGCCGCGATCGCATCCTGGTCAATTTCGGCGGATGTCGTGCGTTTAATCGGTACACCAAACACAGCCATAACTGCATCTCCGATAAACTTATCCACAACACCGCCATGATCTAGCACCGTTCCCGCCATGGCATCCATATATTGATTCAGCCAAGCCATCAGCACTTCTGAACCCATATTTTCTGCTACTGTACTAAACCCTTTCAGGTCTGAGAACAGAACTGTGGCAGTCATCTTCTGACCACGTAGACGCCCTTCTTTGAGAAGTTGTTCGCGATCGCGCCAAATTGCTTCGGCGATTTGCTTGGTGACATGGCGACCGAATAAATTCATAACGGTGTGTCGCTCTTCACGCTCGAAGTTACCGATGTACCCTGTCGTTGCTGTAGCGGCACCCAATAACGCCAAAGCTGGGGGAATCACAGGAATCCACCAACTGCTGATGATAAAGGCTAAGTAGCTGCTCCCGACCAGACCGAAAAGTGCGAACAAAAGGCTAATTACTGTCCAACGAGGGAGTAATTTAGCTAAACCTCCTGCATCTCGCAACACCCAACATAGGGTTGCACCCGTCAAAGACCAGAGAAAAATCCAGATCCCTTCGATTGGTTCCGACCAAGTTTTCAGTCCAGAACGCCCTTGTAGGGCTGAACTCAGCAAGTGACTGATCATGTTAGCCTGAACTTCTATCCCAGGCGTTCGCTCTTGGGTAGCAATTTTATCACCACTATAGGGAGTGTAGAAGAAATCATTCAGGCTAGTGGCGGTTGCCCCAATTAAAACGAGGCGATCGCGCATTAAGTCTGGTGGTATCCGGTCTTCGAGTACCTCTGTCAATGACACCCTGGGAAAGGTACGAGCCGAACCCTTATAGTTTAACAAAATCTGGTATCCCCCGTCATCAGCACTCACATAACCACCATCATTTGCTGAAAAAGGTTGAAACGTCCCCTTTCCTAAATGAAAAATCAGGGGATTCGTTTGTGAAGGTTGAGATATGATTTCTTGCTCTGCTAAATACATCAACGCCAGTCTCATACCAAAAGAGACGGTGACTTGATCGCTTTCAACCATATAAAGCAATGATCGACGCAGCTTACCATCCGCATCAATCACCACGTTATTAAACCCAACTTGTTCGCGTTGATCTAGGAGGGGTGGGGGAGCTACACTAGCGCTAGGATCTTGCTGATTAATTTTCTCTATCCCGATTAAATTGGGAGTTGTTTCAAAAACATTGACTAATTCGTCATGACCGGGCAAAACCGGTAAATCTCGATACAGGTCAAGACCAATCATTCTCGGGTTTTGCGCTTTAATTTTTTTGAGGAGTTCAGCCAGGACATTATCCGGAATGGGCCACTGTCCGACCTTTTTTAGATCCGCTTCACTAATTCCCACAATCAAAATTCGTTCATCCACAGGTTCTTGAGGACGCCAACGAAAATATTGGTCAAGAGCTGCCCATTCCCAAGTCTGTAAAAAGCCGAGAAGCCGCAATAGAATAACGAGTCCAGCCACACCAGGAGCAACCGTCCAGACGCCTCGCCCTGCCCAAATTTTTTGTCTAAGGTCTTTCCACATCTTATTTTTTAGCGATCCTTGATGGTTAGAAAGCTAGATCTCTCTGCTTACTTTATTCAAGGACAAAGTAATTGAAACAGAAAAATTAGGTTTAAAGGAATCAATTTTTACTAAAACTTTAAATTTGGACTCTCTGGAATACCATTTTTGGAAAATTATCCCTGATCAAGGCGCGTCGCTATCATTAGTGTCAACTTAAGCTGAAAGCAATGTTCCAGACATGCCATGGCGCGTCTGAAAGCAGAGGGTGTAGGGGCGGGTTTTACCGATAACATTTTTTCACAAACCGATAAATTGACTAAACCCGCCCCGACTCCGGGAGCCTGTCAGTTTTGCCCATAAGTTCAAGTCGGTTGGGTAAAACTATCACGAAGCCTATTCCTGTTGCGATGCAGCCTGATAGCAGATTAAATCATCAGCATTCGCGATCGCCACCAGTTCAGGAGCAGTACCCACGACGACACGCCCCTCAGACGTTACCATCATACCCTGAGCTTCTTGAATCGGGTCACCGGGTTTCCAGAAACTGGGGGTTGAGGATGGGGAATTGACGGTTGGCGCAGTAGCTTGTTGTCCAGCATCGCCAGTAATTTCCTGAACCTGAGTGACGGAATAGCGACCTTGTAGCGGATTATAAGGATTATTCGGTAAACCCCCTGTACCTGTAACAATAAAGCTACCTTGCTCCTTATTGCGGTGGGTAAGGCAACTATCGGCAATCACTCGTTCCGGCGGCAGAAAATTGGTTGATAGCGGCGAGAGAGAATCTTGATTCAAATTCAGAGAGGATATGAATAAATTACCCGTGTCACCGCTTCCCAATGCCTCGACTGAAATATCCACTCGGTCATTGCCCCGAAATGGCTCAAACGAACCTGGGTTGCGACCTACGGCTGTTCCTTGACCACTAGAGAAAAAGTCTGCCAGAAACACGGGAGAGATAATAGTGATATTACCGCCCCTGCCATCAACAGCATTTGCCAGAATATCACTATCTTCTAGAGCGATAAAGACATCGGAGTTAATCGCAATATTGCCACCGCCACCAACACTCTCAAAAACACTGGCACTAATCAAGCTACCGTCGCGTAGACGAATATCTTCAGCATTGATGTTGATGTTACCTCCTCCTGCTTGATCTGAGGTTGCCCTGATTTCTCCGCCATCTCGGAGTCTCAAGTTATTGGTAGCAATAGCTAAATTTCCTGCATCACCCGTTCCTTCACTGGAAACTTCCAATCGACTGGGCAGAAGCTGACCATCTTCTCCTAAACCATTACCAAGAACTTCTACAGTATCTGAGGCGCTTACCGTTAACGTTCCACCCTGACCTGCACCCGACGTCGCAGCAGATACAATTCCTCCATCTCGAATCCTCAAGTTCTTGGTGGTAATCGCTAAATTTCCTGCATCACCCGTTCCTTGACTTGAAGCTTCTAAAGCACTGGAATTGATCTGACCCTCGATACCAATACCTGTACCCATAATTTCCACAGAATCTGAGGCATTGATTTTTATCGTTCCTCCCTGACCCGCATCAGATGTCGCTGCTGTTAATTTTCCCCCGTCCTCAATAATCAGCCGTCCCGTAGTAATCTCTAAATCTCCAGCCTTTCCATTAGTTTGAGTGTTAACTCTTAATTGACTTGATCCAACGATTTGGGAACTACCACTTATTTGTACTGATTCCGAGGCAGCTATAGACAAGTTTCCACTGCGACCTGTACTGACAGGACCTTTGATGATTGGAAATGAACTAGTTGATATTTCAGCCCCATCTCGAACAATTAACCGCCGAGTATTAACTTTTATATTTCCTGCATCTCCGTCATTTCCCGTAATCGTGGTTATACCGCTAGACCCCAAAATATCTGAAAACCCACTCAGTTCTACTGATTCTGAGCCAGTCACAGTGATAGTTCTGGCTGGGACTGACCCAAACGTGAACGAAGAAATTCGTGAGCCATCAGTTACTGTTACGTGTCTGCCTTGTATTTGAATATCACCACTACCGATATCTCCACTATTAAAAACAGGACTCAGATCGGTTACATCAATGATAGCTACTTGGGATAGATGAATATCCTGAAAATTTTCAACACCCTCATAGCTTAGAGCAAAACCTTGATTTGTTAGGTTCAACGTGACCCTACTTTCGCCATCAACACTTCCTACTTCAATCCGTCCACTTGGCGCTGTTATATTTCCACCTTCTAGGATAACTTCACCGCCTACAAGTGCTAAGCTTTTATCGGCATCTACTCTCAAACCCGCAGGAGTTCCACTACCATTAAATTTTTCCTGCATATCACCCCGACTTGCTTGAGAGCGGTTGATAATCCGTCCAGGAGAGTCTCCAAATTGCAGTCCTACAGGAACACTGACAGTAAGTACGGATGAGGCTGAAGAGTTAATAGCACTAAACTCTGTGCCATCGGCAAATTTTATACTATTTGCTGTGCTAGCAATAAAGGAACCACCCAAATCTAGAGCAGCTTCAGCACCAAAGATAATGCCATTAGGATTGAGAAGAAATAAATTAGCATTACCTTGTGCTTTGAGTAAACCATCAATTTTCGAGATTGAATCCCCGGTCACACGGCTGATAATGTTCTGGACAGTAGAGGTGTTGTCAAACCAAGCCGCTCCACCTGTCGGCACGGAAAACTCATGAAAGCTATGGAAAAGGTTTTCTCCGGCTTGGCTGCCTCCAGTAATAGTGAATTGAAGATTGTCTGAACTATTAACATTTGTGGGTAATGTCCCATCTGGGACAATTTGTCCTTGAACAGTGTTGACTGAAATCAGAACGCAATAGGGAATAGTTGCAAGTAACCAGAATGGATGGCGTCGTCGTTCCATATAAGTACCTCATGGGTCACTATTACGAGTCTAACAACTCACACCCCATTAAGGTTGGAATCACCTATGGTTGTTTTAATAACAACGAGTAAACCATGTCCAACACATCAGACTATTTGAGGTCGCATCCTCTATCTGCTGTTGAGGACTCACAGGCTGGTCTTGCCTAACTCTATTTTCCATGCCGGTATTGGCAGTAACAGGAGCTGCGCCAACTTGAGTAGAAAATGTTAAGCTGAGAGCGATCGCGGTAGATGCAACGAGTTTCATTTTTCTTTTCTCCGAGTAGATGTACGAACCTGTGAGCTTGGTGTGATTCACCTAGCCCTAAAATTTTGAGAGATAAATTGCTCTTAATCAGAGACTTTTTATTCAGTTGTTGGAGTTACCCTGTCAGTGACGCACCCGATTAGTCGAAGTTTGAGAGAAATCTTTTTCTGTCACTGCTCTATAATTAAACTATAGCAAGAGAAAAGACAGAATCTGTGATCTTTATCAAAGCTTCATTGAGAGTTCATACAGCCTTAATAAGTGCCTCTTATGGCTTAAGTTTTCTTTACAGAAGTTCTGGAGTAAGGAGTACACCGAAGTTACGGTGTTAGATGAAATTAAACGTAATACCCAAAACTGTAGACTATAGGCTATGACTGTAGTTGAACCGAAATACATTTGAAATACATCCTGGTTTAGTGGTGTTTGAGTTACGGTTATCAGTGGCATCGGATTAAATTATTCGTCGAGCCGGATTGGACTTCTCTTTTCCGTCCAAGAGAGATATATCGATTCTTCGCTAGAGGGTTGCAACAGTGAAATCCTTATGGTGCATGGGTTGCTTTTTATTCTTTTGTCAGAGTTTTTTAACAAAGTAAGTTTATGTTAAGAGTTGTAATGTAAGATTTGCTTATATTAAGGATTATGACGCAATACTTCGTAACATTAAACACATTAAAGATCTCAATCGTGAAAATTCGGTGAAAGGGAAGTCAACTCAGTCTCATCTGATAAAGTGTACAGCCATCTCAAGAGACTATTTCGGGCTGGCGGCACAAAGCCGAAACCGCAAAGCCCATCAATGCTTTGAGCAGCATAGACATTGGCTCATCTTCAAGGACATAAGGTAAAACCCTTTCATACCCTTGCACCACTATCAAGGAAAATGTATCATTGCTTCCCCAGCTCCCCCTGCTTCCCCTGCTTCCCCTGCTCCCTACCTCCCCACAAGACTTGCAGACCCTAATTTTTTTCTACCTGAAGCGCCGTGTCTGGGAAATCGCTGAAAAGTCCATCAATTCCCAGCCGATAGAATTGCTGATACTCCAACTTAGGATTACCTTGATAGTCGGGGGCGAGAAAAACCTCTTCATTGCGGAATGTCCAGCCATGAACCTGCAAACCCTGAGCATGAGCGTCATCGAGTAACAAAGTGGGGGGTAATAAGTAACCATCCGCCCCCGTGGGTACAATTAAACGTTTGTTGACCCCGATCGCATCAGCATAATCCGCAATTTCCCTTAACCCCTGAGGCGTTACCAGATCTCGATACGTCCGACTGCTATTGTCATGGTGTTGAGGATGAGCAATAAAATCGTAGGGTTGACCGATGTCATTCACTAACTGTACCAAGGATACATCGGTGATTTGCTTGAGCGCTTTCAAGTTCGCCGTTTCAAAGGATTGGATGAATACAGGGGAAGTGCGATCGCCCAATCCGTACTGGTTGAGGATATTTACCAACGGTTCTTCTAACGAGAGTCCGATCGCGGTAAAGTAGGTGGGATGCTTAGTTTCTGGATAAATGCCAATCATGCCTCCAGTAGCAGCACTTTGGCGTTGAACTAGCTCAATAATATCAACCAGAGTAGGGATATCAAACAACCCATCGAATTCTGTCGAACGCAGGTGAGGTAATCGTTCTTTGACTCGTAGAGTTTTTAGTTCTGCTAGCGTAAAGTCCTCAGTAAACCAACCCGTGACAGTTTGCCCATCAATCATTTTAGTGGTTTGGCGATCGCGAAATTCTGGACGAGTCGCCACATCGGTAGTACCCGAAATTTCGTTCTCGTGACGCGCCACTAATACCCCATCCTGTGTGATCACCAAATCGGGCTCAATGTAATCCGCCCCCATCTGAATCGCTAATTCATAAGCCGCGAGGGTATGTTCGGGACGATAGCCACTGGCACCTCGGTGAGCAATCACCAAAGGACAGGAATTTTTGTCACGCGATCGCATCCTTATATATATACCCCTCTTTTTATTGTCTTCTCCCCAGAGGCACCATGGCGCATCTGAAAAATGCACCCCCTGCTCCCACAGAAGGGCGGGTTTAGTTCATTTAGGGGTTGTCTCCAAAATGCTATCGGTAAAACCCGCCCCTACAACCCGGCTCCTGGAGCGATCTCAACCGAAAACTTTTCGAGCGACTGAACTGAGCTTACCACGGTAGTATTTCCCCCTTCGCGTGCCAAAACGTACCAGAATTTTCCAAGTTGAGCTGATCAATGCGGGCTAAAAGTCCCTGAACAGCTTCCTGGGGAGGAATACCATTATGACCTGTCATATCTGTACTCACCATACCCGGATGGAGAATAGCCACGGGAATTTGACGGGGTTTTAAATCAATTGACAGAGACTTACCCGCCATGGAAACAGCGACTTTAGACATGCGGTAGCCGTAAGAATTACCAGAAGTGTTATCTTCAATAGAACCCATGCGGCTAGTCATGATCGCCACCTTAGCACCCGTACCCAAATTGGGGAGTAAAGCTTGGGTGACACGCAACGCGCCCAACGCATTAACCTCAAACTGCTGCCGGATGGCATCAAAGTCAAGCTGGGGGAGAGTATTTTTCCGCAAAATTCCGGCATTGTTAATCAATACATCGAGAGGAGTATTCTTTAAACGTGATGCTAAGTCAGCAACAGAGTCATCTGAGGTGATATCAATCCCCGCCTCCACCCGGATGCCCAAGCTGTCGAGGGCTTCAGACGTTTTTCGACAAACTGCGATCGCCGTTTCTCCTCGTTCGGTTAGCTGTCGGGAAAACTCTAAGCCGATACCTCGGTTTGCGCCTGTTACTAAATAAGTTGCCATATTTATCTTTAATCTCCTGTATAAGTGGGTGGACACAATTAAAGTTAACGGTTGAGATTAGGGAACAGGGAACACCTCGACTTCGCTCGGTGTCCCGGCTCAAAGAGTTCCCAAACGCTTCTCGCATCGCGTCTCTACATTGCTCCCCCCGCTCCCCCAGCTCTCCTTGCTCCCCCAGCTCTCCCAGCTCCCCCAGCTTCCCCAGCTCCCCCAGCTCCCCCTGCTTTTAGCCCTTAAGTTGACACCAATGCGGTAAAACCCGCCCCTACATCCCCGCGCTAAAATCGCCGCCTATATTCAATAATCGCCCGACTATCCCCGGAAAAATCAGTCCCCCCTCGCAATAACACATTATCATTCAGCCGATAACGCAGATTGTATTGGAACGGTTCCCCAGTCGTTAACTCCTTCAACACAGAAACCGAGAAATTTTGGCTGATATCAATCCCCGCTTCAGCCGCAAATCCCAAACTCGAAGCCCGTTCTTCATCATCGGGAATAATCGTCGGAAATAGACGAAACTCACTCAACGGTAACGCATCCGCAATAAAATTACCCACAGGTCCCAAAACCGCTGAACCCGCCAAATTCGCCAACCCCAACGTACTATCCCCTCGCCCTAACGTATCCACAAATCCCCCACCCAACATCGCCACAATTTCCGCTTCGCTGCGTGCAGGTGTACTCGTCAATTCCAACCGATCCTCCAGTTGAGACGCCGGTCCTTCCACCTGGGCGACAACCCGAACCGTTTGCACCGCGCCCAACTCAAAATCAGGCACATCAGCAATTTCGGCCGTCTGGGCGTTTGTCGGGAGTCGCCGTTGGGTCGCTTCCGCCACTGATGTGACTAAACGTACATTTAAATAGGGATCAAGTCCTTGACCCGGAATAAATTCTGCCGTATTTTGCCCCCGCGCCAACCGGAATTGAGTAGTAAATAAATTTACCTGACCCCGCGTTAACCGAATCACACCATCGGGTCTTAAATCTTCTAAGGTTCCATTCAGTTTTAGAGTCCCTTCGGCAAGGAAATTCAAAATCGGTGCCTTTCTAATTTGAATATCTTCCACCAGGGTAATTTTTAAGTCATTAAACTCGAAAACAATACCCTCCTCCGTGTCACCCCCAGTTCCCACAGCAGTTCCCGCACCGCCATCTTGCTCAGGTAGTGGTACAGTACCATCAACTAAGTTAATTTCACCACCAATCGTGGGATTCAACGCTGTCCCCGTTAGCACCACCTGACTTTCTTGGATCTGACCTCGATATAGGGCTTTCAGGTTAATTGCCAGTTCCCCAATATTCACAGTTAGTGGATTTGGCTGAGGAATGGGCTGGGAGATGGGTAGGGTTCCGGCTGCGGTAACTTGACCGCCACCATAGTTCGCCGTCAAGCTATTCACATCAACCCGGTCAAAGTTGAACTCAATTTCCCCCGTCACATCAGTCAGCGGTTCGGGGAGGGCTTGCGAGGCAATCGTCGCCCCTTCTACGATCGCAGTTCCCTGTGCTCTCACTCCTCTGGGACGACCTTCTTCTTGATCAAAGCTGCCTTGAATATCCAAATTAACCCTTCCGGTTCCCCCTCTCCAGACAACTTGCTGGCGGGTAAGGATATTTAATAAAGCCAACCCCTCGTCTTCCACATTCACACTCAGGCGAAGTTCCTCACTCTCTGGGGCGACGGCATCGGGAACGGGTAACTGGTAAGGGATACTCCCCCGAACCACCAATTGAGCATCACCCGCGTCTGTGGGTATACTTTCAGCTAAGAACCGCAAGCGGGCATCACTGTAACTGAAACTCCCCTGCAAGGTTTCAATCGCTTCTTGATTCAGCGTCGCGTCAGTTACCGTCACTGATCCTCTGGCTTGAGGATTCTCTAAACTCCCCGAAAGCGTCGCCGTGGCGTCCAGATTTCCACTAAAAAAGCCGATCGCAGGCGGTAAATCCACCACGTCTCGGATTAGGGCGATGGGGAAGTTTTCTAGGCGTAACTGACCCGATTGTGTCTCGCCACCAATCGTCCCGGAAAATGTAGCAAAACTTTCTCCTGATCGCAAGGTAACCGGAAGCAGCGTCAGTACCCCCTCTTGGAAGCTGCCTTGAAGCGTTGCCTGATTAACCTGATAATCACCCCATTCCCAGTCTTGCCCCTCGATATCAAATTTGGCATTAATTCCCGATGCCAACGAGCCACTAATCCGTACCGTACCGCTAAACGTGCCATCTAACTCGTCTAAATCCGGCAGAATCTCAGCTTCTTCCTCCGCCTGTTGCCGTTGTCGCAGTAGAGTTTCAATTTCTGAGAGACGGCGCAGTTGGGTGTGTAATTTGGCTTGGGGCATTCCCACTTGGGCGATATCCAAGGGTGCGGTGGGGGTGGTGGGTGGTGTTGTGGTCAAGTCGATTAACTGTAAACCCGCGACTAGGGTTTCCAGTTGTCCCTGTTCGATATTCAGCGTCCCTTGAAACTGGGGACCCGTGGGTGTTTGTTGAATTCGACCTGATAGGCTATACAGATTTTCCCCTGGTGTCGCTTCCCCTGGCAAACGACTGCCAAAAATTGGACCGGTTAATTCCACTTGGTCTAACGCCACGTCAAAGGTATTCAAATTAATAGCGACTTCCCCAGAAATATCACCCACCAAGGGTTGAGTCTCCAGGGCGGTAGGCACCGGGGCGATATCTTTAATCAAGGCGATGGGAATATTTTCTGTATTCACCCGTAGCACATTACCCTGGCGCGTCCCGGTAGCGATCGCATCCCCGCGACGAATGTTAAAGGAAACAGGAAGATAATCCGATCCCAGGGCTAATTCAATCTGATCGGTCTCACCTTGGAGATCGAGTTCCACACCCTCTCCCGGTATCACCCTCACTGGACCGACGAGTTCCTCTTCAAAGGTCAACCCACTAACCGCAAAATCCGCCAGTTCCACATTCCCCTGAACACGGGGATTCGTCACTGTCCCGGCAATTGTACCCGTAAAATCCGCCAATCCCGCCACATCCACATCCGCTGCGGCTGGGGGTAAATACGCCGAGAGTTCGCTTAACTCTAAATTATTTGCCGCCACATCTAGGTTAAAATTCCCCACCGCCCCAATTCCCTGATCCAACTGGGCGGGATTCACCCCAATAAACCCACTCGCAGACAGTCCCTCGGCGGTCAACTGTTGCAGGTCTATCCCTTGACCTGTCCAGCGAAATGTGGTATTCACAGGACGGTCAATTAAAGCAAATCCTTGACTAAATCGCAGTTGACCCGCCGCCGTTAGCGATCGCGCGATCGCTTCCGGGGTTAATGTCTCTAAACTGGTGGAGACATCCACATTGCCGCTTAAGGTTCCTGTCAACTGTTCCCCAAACCGTGCCAATTCAATCCCGTCCGGGTTTAACTGGGCTTGTAGCGTCCCATTATTTAACTGTAATGCCGTCGCCCTCACCGTACCCCCTGCCACAGCTAATCTGCCCTGACCTTGGGCTTGAATCTGATCCAGTGCCACCTTCTCAAGCGATCCTGACAGGTCAAAATTTCCCGCCAACACTCCAGCAAATTGCGGTGGTAATTCCGGCGCTAACCTCGCCAACTCCAGTCCCGCTGCTTGCACATCTGCCTGCCAACGTCCGGCGGCGAGATTAATCTCCCTTGCCCGGACGACACCCCCTGCCAGGTTAACTAAAGCATTTCCATCCCCCCGAATCGTTTCCAGCGCTAACTGATCCAAACTCCCGGACAGATTCATAATTCCGGTTAAATTCCCCGACAATTGCGACGGTAGCTGAGGCACAACCCCTGCCAATCCCACACGATTCGCCGCCACTGTCGCTTGCCAACGACCGGCATTTACATCCAAATTCGACACTTGAACCGTTCCCCCACCCACATTCAGTTGTCCCTCACCGGCTACATTAATCGCTGATGGGGAAAACTCATCCAAGGAACCCGACGCCACAAACGTCCCACTGAAGGGAGACTCCAGTTGCGGCGGTAATTGCGGCACAAATTCTGCCAATTGAATCCGATTCGCGTCTATTCGGGCTTGCCAACGCCCCTTGTCTAGAGTCACTTCCTCCAGATTAATCCGTCCCCCAGCCGCCGTTAGCGTCACTTGACCAATCCCACTAATCCCGGAAACAGAGGGATTTGCCAGAGAACCAGACAGGGCAAACGTGGCGTTAATTGGTTCTTGTAGGGCGTCCGGAATTTGCGGGGCTAACTCTCCCAACTGCACCCCATTGGCATCAACATTAGCCCGCCAGCGCCCTTGAGAGAGTTGGATATTCTCCACGCCAATCGTTCCCCCTGCCAGATTCAGGCGTCCCTTACCCTGGGCGCGAATCTGGGATAAGGCAAACTGATCCAAAGGGGTTGATAGGGTAAACTGACCCGCTACCGTCCCCTGAAATTGCGATGGTACATCAGCTAGTTGAGACAGTTCCACCCCCTGGGCTTGAACTAAGGCGGTGAGACGATTATCCAGAACTTGCAGATTCGTCGCCGTGACTGTACCCCCAGCCGCTTGCACCGTCGCCTTTCCCGTGGCGCGGATGTTTTGAGGATTATCCAAGGGACCAAAAATTCTGGCAGTTCCGGAGACAGGACCAACGGGAATCGGTAGGGTGGTGTTGTAGGTTTTCGCCAGTGCAGCAGTTGGCAGGTTATTGGCTTGCACGTTAAATTGTAATCCTCCCTTTTCCCCCAGTTCAATCACACCTTCTCCAGTAATTTTGCCGCCGATGGCGGGTTGGGCTTGCAAGTTGCGAACGGCAAGGCGGGTGGGATCTTGGGGTTGGGCGGGTGTGGTGAGGGTAAAATCGGTACTGATCGTGCTGAAGGTGACGCGATCAATCTGAGTCGGTTTCGTGGTGACGGCTTCTCCCTTAACCACAGGTTGAGTCAACGAACCTGTGACTAGCAGGGCGGCTTTGACTTCTCCAGAGAGGGGAACGGGCGTGTCTTCCAGATTAAAGGTTTGCAAAACGGTCTTGATTTGTACCGCTTGGGTTTGGGCGGTGAGATTAAATCCTGTCTCTAGATCCACGCTACCATTGGCGGTGGCGGGAATTTGCCCGAATTGGGTGGTTACATCTTCTAAGCGAATGGTTGTCTCTTTGAAGCGTAATCGCCCATTGGTATTGGCAAAGGCTTGGGGAAGTTGGGGAACTTGGGCGGTTACGTTGTTCAGGGTGGCGTTTCCCAGAAACTGGAGGGGTTGATCGGGTTTAACCGTAATTTCTAAATCCCCACCAACATTACCCGCATTCACGTCTAAGGGTAGGGGAATCAGCCGATTCAGGGTACTAGCATTGACATTTTGCCCATCAACTTGTAAGTGGGTGGTGCTAGTGGGGAAGAGGTGTTCGCCCTGTAGGTTAAAGGTTCCGCCACTAGCGATTTCACCTTGGACATCGAAGCGAATGATGTCATTGTCTTGTAAGAATTGACTACTTCCTTGGGGAATTGCGATCGCGACGGGGGATTGGGGCTTGCCTTCCGTGGATCGAGGCACAAGCTGCACATCGGCATTCCGCACCCCTAACTGTTGCAACTCTACCTCAATTGGACCGGGTTCTCCTTGCTCTTTAAGTTCCAAGGGCATCCATGAGCCATCAACGGCTTGTTCTATATAGACATCAGGTTCAATTAGGGTAACGTTTAATTCTAACCGACGGTCGAATATAAGGGGAAGTAAATCATACTGAACTTCCACCGCTTCAATCGAGGCGCGATCGGGTTCAGTATCCGTCGGGGGTAAGGCGGCGCTATCAAACCGCAACCCAGTCAGGGAAAAGCGTTCAACGTCGCCAATTTCCACGGGGCGTTGCAGGAGTTGGGTGAGGTTTCTCGCCACCAAGGGTGCCAACATCTGTTGGATAAAATACCACGCAAAAGTCATCCCCCCAGCGATTCCCACCAGCAGGATGATACTGATTCCAATTAGCCAACGCCGACGTCGCGATCGCCTGGGAGGTGGAGATTCTGGTTGTTCATTGGAATTGGATTCCGGTTCGTTACTGGGAGGGGGTACATTGGTCATAGTCCTTAATTCACGCCGGGAAAGAGAAGGCGGTTAGGTTGCTGGGTGAGTGCGATCGCTAGCTAATGTCAGTCAGGGAAGGCTTAGTTTTTTACTATAGACGGATACTAGAATACGCCAATTCCCCCCATAGGGGTAGATGACTAAGTGCAGTCAAGGGAAGATGGGGAAGCTGGGGGACACCTCGACTTCCCTCGGCGTGTTAGCTGGGGAAGCTGGGGGAGCTGGGGAAGCAATGTAGAGACGTAACAGGCTACGTCTGGAAGATGGGGAAGATGTTAGCTGTTGGCGTTATTTCTGCCTTACGTCAGTTCTGCTGTCTTGTCATCAAAACCTGAGAATGTCAGGATTTGTAAATTTATTCCTCCAGAAATAGACGAGCATTACCGCAAAAAGTATCATTAGATACAGAAATATAATCTACCTGAGAGTTTTGACTCAGATCAGTGCAGTGGATCGGTGGGTAGGTTGCGGTAATCACATTGATATAATCTTATGGATGTCGAGACAGCGATCGATTGGGATGAAGCCTTTGAATATCTACCCGGTTCTCTGGTGGAATTGAAGCACCAACCAGGAACCACACATCGTATTGACTTTTATGAACCCATGATGGTTCCCCCGATCTGGTTAGTGGATGATCCACGTCCCCGCTATCCCCACGAGTTAAGGATCGTATCACGCCTGAATGAGCGGGTTTGTTCATTAGAGTCTCAAGCCGTTTAAGCGCAGAAGGCTTGTTTGATCTGACAATCAAACTGAGACGCAGAAAAAACAAAATGACTTGTAGGGGCGGGTTTTACCGTTATCTGTGGCGACAAACCCCCTAATTCAATAAACCCGCCCTGCTCCCAACCATTAATGTTTATAATCCAGTTGGTGTAGGCTCTAGGTGAGTGGGTCTAGTTCCGTGAATTCTCTTCGCCTAGGCTTATTGAGGGCTAAAGCCCTGACTACGAACTGCAGAAACAACAAAATGACTTGTAGGGGCGGGTTTTACCGTTATC
>NZ_JAVJQP010000122.1:0-66027 GCF_040218875.1 Coleofasciculus sp. D1-CHI-01 | reverse complement strand
GAATAAGTCTTGTGGTGAGGGGGAGCTGGGGAAGCTGGGGAAGCTGGGGGAGCTGGGGGAGCAAGGGTACATTTTACCTGAGCAAGGTGATGCCATACTTATGAAGGATGCTACCCCATTTCCTTGCACTTTATCCACTGTAAATATGGCTCAAAGCATTGATAGCTAGAAGATTTTGAACAGGACATTCAAACCCTGCGGGAGATGGATACCCGATACAGGGCGACCCGATCAGATTAATGGGTGGGTCGTGTTAATTTTGTGCGGCGGGTCGCCCCTACGAATGCATCTGCTTCCCCATCTCCCCCATCTCCCCTATCGTCCCTGTTTAGACGAGGCGATCGCAACAATACCATATACGGCTATTCCTTGCTGGCGTAACACTTCTGTGGCTGAACGGGCGGTTGCGCCTGTGGTGTAAATATCGTCTAAAATCAGGACAGGTGAATGATGTGAACGTTTGCCAAAGCGCTTACCTACAGCAAACGCCTCCGTGAGATTTTGCGATCGCTCTTTTGCCGATAAGCCAAACTGGGCTTCAGTTTCCCGAACCCGTTCTAAACCGTGGGGCTGATACTGATACCCTGTAAATTGACAAAAACTCTCGGCAAGGAGTTCAGCTTGATTAAATCCTCGTTGTCGTCGTTTGCTGGGGTGAATTGGAATCGGAATCACCGTTAAGTTTTTCCTCTGTCGCGCCACCGTAGATTTTAGCCACGCCTCACCCAACCAGAATCCCAAAGGACGAGCTAACTGGGTATGATTCTCGTATTTTAGCGCCGCGATCGCCCGTTTCAACACACCCCCATAATGTCCCCAAACAAACACGGGTAACTCCCCTTGCCAAAATTGACTCGGATGCTTGAGTTGACAGCGCTGTAACTGACGCTGACAGTATTGGCACAGTGTAGCATCCGTAGCGCGATCGCATAATGGACAGTTTGACTTCAGGAATAAAGACAGTAAGCTATTCGTTAACTGTCCGATTCCTAGTTTCATCTCGTCTTCTCTTTAGATAACCTCCATAGAATTATACCTCTAGTTTTTTCTCTCAGCTCCCAGACGTAGCATGCTACGTCTCTACATTGCTTCCCCCGCTTCCCCCGCTTCCCCCGCTTCCCCCGCTCCCCCCGCTCTCTATTACCTTAAGCCACATCCAATAAAAACATCGACAAAAACGCTAAATACAACAAAAGGGCAAGTAAAACGACCACAAAGGGGGGTGTAAAAATAACCGGAAAACTCGCTTCTTCCAAAAGATTAGGCAAAAATCCTTGATAGCAGATAGTATCGCCACAGGTTCCGTAATTAAATAGAATAACAAACGTTTGCAGTCCAATAATTTTTGGCAAAAAACTCCCCTTTATTTTTACCTTTGTGCGTCTCTTTGCTGTCCGAGCCGTTGCACTAAAAAACAAAAATATTGTTGTGGTGATGTAAAACAATCCCGCAAATGCAATGTAGAAAAAAATTGACATCCAGCCGCCCGATGTCATAAAAAAGAGTGGGATACTAATTAACGCATAAATCAGGTAAACAGTAAAGACCAGCCAGATATTGGTTGTAATCATTGAAGTTATAACCCTTACCGATTTACAAACAGTTTTGTTCCAGCCTCTAGAAAAATTAGAGCTGGATGTAAATAGGTAGAAGCTGAAGCCTGGTTTAGTAATTATTGGTACGAGATGCAATACTCATTTATTTCTTCAATAGAGTGATTACAATCGTTTAGCCCATTAGATCTTGCACCATTAGATCATCGTTAGTTCCGCTAGTCTTAAAACCCCCAATACTTCGTCAAGTTAGAGGGCTTTATGTTTATACCTACTAATAAACGAACCATTATCCGGAATCACCCTTGATGTGGCGGAGTCGGGGGGCGGAGGGGAGCAGGGGGAGCATGTAGAGACGTAGCATGCTACGTCTGGGTGCAGGGGAAGCATGTAGAGACGTAGCATGCTACGTCTGGGAGCTGGGGAAGCAGGGGAAGATTGGGGAAGTTAACTTAGAATTATACCTTACCTGATAACTGATAACTGATAACTGATAACTGATAACTGTTCCCTTTAAATCGATACTTCCTCAATATCAGTCAAATTGGGTAATAAATTATCTTGGCTAACCTCACTTTCCCCAGTTCGCTGACAGCGCACCGCAAAGCTACAGTTACCGCATTTACCCGATGATATGGGAACTTGGGGAAACGGGATATGATCATTTTGATAGCGGTGTAACCATCCGGATAGCCGAGTCAGCAACTCAGTTAAATCCGCTCTCGTTTTTTCATGTTGTACTCTATCATAGGCAAACGTAATACATTGGGGACGGGGTTGAGACTTAACAAACCAGTACGTCATAGAAATTTGCTCAAGCAAATAATCACTGGTGTCCGCCAAAACATATCGGTATAAGCGCGTTTGCCAGTCTTTAGCTAACCGATGACGATTTGTCGGTAGAGGATAAGTTTTCCAGTCGAGAATTTGGGCGCTTTTTTCGTCTTCAATAAATAAGTCGTAAATAACCGTTAGTAAATAACCTTGCATCGTTACCGTGCGACAATGTTCAGCATCCCGAAAGGTTTGAGCATCACGGGCAAATACCTCTGGTGCTGCATCCATGAGCGCTGTCACCCAATGATTGAGTTGGGGATTATCCTTCAGTAACGAGTCTATCGGTAATCCCAGTTCTCGTTGTTGCATTAACAGGTGAAAGTAACTTCCCCACGTCAACCGTTCTTGTTGTTCCGGTGAAACAGGACTTCCGCACTGATCCACATAAATATATTGAAATTTACGCGGACAGGTTTCTAACAGATTGAGTTGTCCTTGGGATAAGCGAGTTAGGGAAACCGCCGTACTTTGAGCATTCATGGTTTGCTAAGGACAAATACACTGTCTTTATTCCCTCGTCCAATCCGCAGATTTTCGTCGAGATAAGTAATCTCCAACCAGCCCCGTTGCTCTCGACTTTCAATGTTAAAATCAAGCGCCTTAAATTTTTTACCCGTTTCAATTTGCTGGATAAAGTTAGTCGGAGATTTATAGTCAATTAAGCGTTTTAATCCAACAACCGACCGATCAAAATTGACATTGACACGGCGTTGGGAAACGGGTTCAAACTGCGCTCCTACACTGATAATTCCCTCTAAGTAAGGTAAACTGGAAATCTCGGCAATGTTATAAATTTTCGCGTCGGCGGTGCGAACACATTGGTAAATTTGACCCAATTGCCACAGGGGAAACCGACCCAGGTTTAACAAATCGCTACTGGTTGTGTAGAGTAATCGCCAGTTCCCTTCCAGTAAGTCCTGCGCTTCCAGTGGACGTGGCGTGGGGTTGCGGTCTTCTAATTGGGCAACGGCTGCCAAAATTGCTGTTTTTTCAGTGTCCGTTGCCAACAACCCCCGATTTTTTCCCGCGATCGCTTCTAATAACGTGGCTTTGCTAACCATCTGTCGTCCTGACAATCCACCGTTAAATATGGTATCATTTTTATCGACTTACTGAAATTAATTATGTATAATCCTTCTTTGCGTGAAGAATCTCGTGAGCAACTGGCTCCAGTGATTTCCGTTCCCCGTGAAACCTCAGTTTTAGAGTGGTTAGAAACAACGAATCGTTTGCTGGCGCGTGATCCGAGCGAGAAGCAGAGCGACGATGATGAAGAGGAAATCACTGAATTGATGGGTGCCGATGATAATGACTATGATGACGATGAAGATGATGATATAGATGATGATTAACGGACGGGCATAGAATAGGAGGAACTGGGGTACTAGGGCGCGATCGCTTAATTCACAGCCCGCGCCCTGATCCACACAGCTAGCACCATCAAGAAGGCTAACCCCATGACTCCCGCGATCGGGTTACCATCTACTCCAGTTATCCAAGGAGACACTTGACCCGAATACTGCACCAATTGTCCCACATTAATCATGTAATAGCCCCAAACCAACCCAGCATGTAACCCAATGGGTAAACCCAAACGCCCTTGTCCTCGTTTTGCCCAAACTAAGGTTAATCCCAACAGCACTAATCCGGGAAATCCTGGTAACGTGCGAATAATTTCTGCGAGGGGTTTGAGAAAATGCAGTGTGGCAAAAATTAGCGCATCTGCCCAAAGAGATAGTTGAGGAGAATAGTCTCGTTCCAACTCATCCAATAACCAACCCCGAAAGACTAACTCCTCCGCTAAGCCAATACCCAGGGCGCTAACCAATCCTTCTAAAATAATCCGCCCCAATGGTTCCGGAGGATGTTGAAATGTTAGCCAGCCTAATCCCCCCTCTAACGCAAACAAACTTAGGGTAAACAACAGCCCAATACTTAACCCATTGAGCAAGTCTATTCCATTGCGCCGAGAGGAGTATAACCCATACTGCTTTAACAGTTGAGGTTCTCCATAAACGAACCGTCCCCAGACTTGCAGTAGCCCTAAAAATTCCCCAAACAATAGCGCCATCGTGAGAATGGTGACTAGGTTTGAGTCATCGACTAAAAGGTAGATTGGCGTAGCTAACGGTAACCAAAATAGCCCTAGGGTAATAACAAACAAACCCAGCCGTACAGATGCTGGGTATTGAGCTAATTTCGGGAGGTTTTGTCTTAAAATCTTCAGGACTTACGTTTCCCTATTCATCCGGTTCAATCGTACTGGTCAAGCCCTGATTCTTCAACGTTTCACAATAGAACTCTGCATGTTCCAAAGCGCAGGTAATGACTAGCGCAATTCCTGAGTTATGCGCTTCCATCATAATATTGACCGCTTGCGGCTGAGTCAGACTCGGCACCGTCTGTATCAAGGCTTGCACCACATATTCCATCGGGTTGAAATCATCATTGTGGAGCAAAACACGATAGCGAGGTGCGGGTTTCCGAACGGTTGATGTTGAACGCTTTTCAATCGTTTCCACAGACACGGCTAGGCTTCTCCCTCTCGTTCTAGTGTTTACAAAAAAATAGTGGCTCGGATACAGTTCCCTATTTTAGCTTTTTCTTTATATTACTCAACAATTATCAGACCAATCACCCGATTTGGCGAGTAGAGATAGCCGAATATTGACTCAATCCCCCACTCTTTGTAGTTTAATATGTAACTAAATAACGTAAAATGACACATTTACGGGATGAGAAGTTGAGCATTTGGCGGACTTGGGCGCCTCCAATGTGTCCTTGGCGATAGTTATCAGCCACGATAAGTTCTAAAATTCGGCGGGAGATTTCAACAGGAATTCCGGCAGGGGGATAGAGAATTTTCAGTCCTTCAATGCCACCTGCTAGAATAACTTTTATGAGGTTAGGAGTAGATTCAAGCCGTGCTAATAATTTTTGGATAAAGATCTGTTGTTGGGGTTCGGATGTAGGGGGATAGGTTTGAGCGAGTTGATTCAGCAGAGCTTCAATCTTTTGGGCAGCTTCCGCAAGATCCTGCTCGGAGATGTTGATATTCTGCTTGGCATGTTGAATGAATTTAATATTGCTGTTTTCGCTAGCGACATTAACACCGATGGTTGCTCCACGTTGATCGAAATCAAACTTGTTGTCACTCATGTAAATATTTATTTGACTTATTTGCCCTTCTATTGTATCATTTACATTTAGTTAATGTTGGTTAGTATTGAGCTATTTCGTAGTTGTAGAATCCGCAGCGTGATTGAATGGCAGCGATCGCAGTAAGTAAATTTTCTCGAACTGTAATTTTTGGTTTTAACAGAAGCTTATCTAACCTAAAGCTGACTGTTGATCAGGTGTTTGCAGCAGCCCAGTAGAGCGCGATCGCTCTTTTGAATACTTATTAGATTCGTCCGCCCCCATTCCTTAACGCTTACGCTATATTAAGATTAGTTAACGTTACTTAACATTATCGAGAACCATGCAGGCGACCCCCGTTGCAGCAACGGCTACTATTCCTGGCATCTATTGGCAGTGGCGAGGACAGTCCATTTACTACGTCAAAGCGGGTGAGAAGCGATCGCATCATCCTCCTCTGTTACTGATCCATGGATTTGGTGCATCGACGGATCACTGGCGCAAGAATATCGCTGAACTCCAACAAGACTTTGAAGTTTGGGCAATTGACCTATTGGGATTTGGGCGATCGGCTAAACCAGACTGGCAATATAGCGGTGAGTTGTGGCGCGATCAGTTGCATGATTTTATTACTCAGGTGATTGGTCAGCCTGTGGTATTGGCAGGGAACTCCTTAGGCGGCTATTGTGCGCTGTGTGTCGCGGCGCAACGTCCTGATTCTGCTGCGGGAGTGGTGTTGCTCAATAGTGCCGGTCCGTTTACCGAGACGAAAGTTCCAGAGTCCTCGAATTCAGGGCGAAAGGGATTCAAGAACATGACGCGATCGCTCTTATTGCAACCTTGGGCGAGTTTCCTTCTGTTTCAGTACCTACGGCGACGGGCGATCATTCGCAGAACCCTCAAGCAAGTTTATTTAGATCACAGCGCTATTACCGACCAACTGGTAGATGATATCTATCGTCCCTCGTGCGATCGCGGAGCGCATAAAGTCTTCGCGTCAGTCTTCAAATCGCCCCAAGGGGAAAAAATCGATGTGCTACTTTCCCAATTACGCTGTCCCCTCTTACTCTTGTGGGGAGAAGGTGATCCCTGGATGAATGCCAAAGAACGGGGAGCAAAGTTCCGTCAGTATTATCCTCAACTGACAGAATACTATCTCCAAGCGGGTCATTGTCCCCATGATGAGGTTCCCGACCAAGTGAATGAACTCCTAAAATCCTGGGTGATTAAAAATTGTTAAAGATTCGGACATTTTTGCGCCAAAACGGTGTTAGGTGGAATGGCACGCTCCTTAAGCCCTGAACTCAAGTTCTCCTCTTAAAGCTCAAACCCGTTAAAACGGGTTAAACCTTAATGTAGGTAGTAAGCTTGAGCTTGCTTAAGCTTAAAGAGTGGATAGACAAATAGCCTAGCACCGATGAGCAATGATCACCTCTGACAACCCACCCCCCCAGAATCCACCACCGCCTATTGTCACCGATCTTGGCATTCTTCAGAAAACCCTGTTTGAGGATTTTATGCAATCGGTGTTAGCAAATGGCGAAATGATCATGCCTTGTATCCCAGCATTAACCGAGTATTATATCTGGCGTATAGGGGCGCTGTTTCAGGCGATTGATTCTCGTTTTAGCCAGGAACAATTGCAGCAAGTGGGTCAAATGATTGCCAAGAATATAGTCGAGGGATTTCGTATTTCTCCCCATAGCAAATTGCGTCTGAAGTACGAACCATCCCAACCCACGAATGAGGGATATAAGTTCAAAACATCAATACTGGCTGCATCAATTGTTGAGCAACTGCGATTATTTTTAGTCAAAATGTGCGATGTTCTCTGTTCAGGAGGACTCTTACTGTTTGCTATTTTTTTATGTCAAGACGATTATGAACCTGATCCGTTAACTCGACATATTTATCAACTCCAATTGACTTCTTTTTTTACCCCGCAAGACTTAGCGAGTGCGATGAAATGATTACCCCTTCAACTCATTTATAATGAATCTTTTTTAGACTATGAACGCGAACATCAATCACCAGAGACGGGAACCTTAACGGAGCAATTTTGCAACTGGGCAACCGGGGGTGATATATTAGTTTCCTCAGCAGAAAAATCCGTGGTGGAACTGCGATGGATTCTGGGTCAAAGGCTGTGAGTCAGGGCGTACTTGCTCCCCTCTCCCCCGGTGGGAGAGGGGTTGGGGGAGAGGGGGTTTTGGCTTAAGTTGACACCAATGACTGATGTGCGTCCGATTAAATAGCAAAATCTATTCCATAATTTTTGCTGTATCAAACCACGACAAATTACCATTTAGTCCTGATTTTTGCGCTTGAGTATTTCTTGCTCAATATAGTCATCCAGATTGGGAATATATTGCACCGCTTCCGCTTGGAGAACCTGATTGACAATCTCTAAGGGTAACGTCTTTGCCCGTTCCAAGTCTTGATTTAACTGCTCATTTTGGGCGTTGAGTGTGTCAATCGTTTGACGGAGGAAATATTGCTGGCGATGAAGGCTGTCTTCCAGTATCTGCTGTCCTAGAACTTGCATAAATTGTTGACTAAATCTGAGCATTTTCATCTAAAGGAGGGGTTATTTTTAAATCAGGCAAGACCACCTTTAGAGTTGCGTTGGATTCTTTGTAGACGATTATAGTGATTGGTCATTGGTCATTTGTCAAGAAACAGTAAATTCACATTTAATACTTATTAAGCAATGAAAAATCTCTGAAGCCAAAATTGACCACAAAAGCAACATTTAAATTTTCCATCGATTTAACCAGAGAAGGAATATCTCCCATCGGTTTTGATTCATAGTGATTGAATAAAATAGCCATGCGCTTTTCCAGGTCGGGGCGAATTTCGGATGGAGACAACAAAACCAGTTTAAGCAGCAAAACTGTCATTTGTAGCGAACCAAGATTAACCACTAAATCATCAAACCAATAATGTTCTGGTTTTTCTGGACTTTCGACGATGAGTAAATTAAACAACTGGCTGCATGTTTTCTTGATCAGGAATTTGTCCAGTTTATTCTGATTATATTCAGTTAGCGTATTCGCCAGGTGTTTATTTAACAATCCATAAAAATAATGTTGTCCATAGCTGGGATCAATTGATGCAATGATATACTGATATAAATTGTCTTTAAAGAGAGAATATGAAGGCGTTTTAAATGTGCGGTGTAGAAAATTTTGTGCCTCACAGTAGGCATAGGAATTCTTAGCTTTTCCGCCAAACTGCCGCAGTGCCAGATGCAATTCGTCATCATCCAATAGGGTAGGATTTTTTACCAACGGCTTTCTCATTCTAGTAGGGGATACGCTTTCCTTTACTAGATAGGTTGCATACTGCCACAGTTCGTCTTCCAACTGTTGCTGTTTTTCCGCTTGCAGTTTTTGGATGGTTTGCTGAGCTTCCTCGGAACAGTCTTGACTCAATAGACAATAGGAAAATAAGAATGGATATCGCCCAATTAACTCAGCTAATTTCTTCCGTTCCCATTTAGAAGACTTTTCTGTAGAGGTTGGCTCATCCACCACTACCCTAAGACGTTCTAAGGCTCGATACTCTTCGGAATTAATAAAGGTTTGTACCAGTTGTCGCAAACGGCTAGAGGTGCGCTGGTGGCTAATTTGGAACAGATCCAGCAACTTGTTGATCGCCATATTTTCTTGAGGCGTCATTTGCCAACGGTTCACCAGAATGTGACAGCAGCGATAAATGATATATTTAAACTCTTGATCTGCTCGTCTAGAGGCGGTAATTCTGTAAAGTATATCTAGAATTTTTGGATCGGAATAGTCGATTCCATGGATAAACAACTGATGGAAACGCTCAATCATTTGCTCCGGAGATTCCCGTTGTAAGCAGTCTATTAAGTGTTTGTAGAGACGTTCGGCTAGGGTGTCTAAGTCAAGCTCTCCCTCGTGATTTTGTTTCGCGAAGGAAACAGGTTGAGGTAGACTAGGAAGAATCTGCTGCACCCACTGTTCACTAAAGACAGACTTGTAAATCGGGTTATAGACTCGGAGTTGACTATTCTGCTTGACCACTAATCCAGTCAACCGCAATTCCATTTGGGGACGACTGTCATTCGCCGTAATTTGTCCATCTTGTAAAATTTGCTGGTAGATATAAATAATTTCCGGATGACGCTGTCCACATTTGAGCAAGCGATTGCGGATCGTTCTTAGATGTTCGGGTTCATCAAAAGCTTCCCAATTTTCAATGACTTGGGTTTGAATGATTTTTTTGACCCAAGCTGATGTTTTCGATTTAAGATTTAGTCCAGGATAAATTCTCTGTAGCAGGCTAGGTTGCCGTATCTCTCCGGTTTGGGTGTAATGTCTTGGCGTCTCAACCTGTTGATGAACTATTTTACACAGCTTTTGGGTGAGAAATGGTTGACCTCCTGTCCAGGCTAAAATTTCTTGGAGAATCAAATCGGGATGACTGACTTTTCCCACTAATCCCTGCACTAAAGGTTGAACGTCTTCGAGTTTAAATCCGGAAAGTTCAATTGCCTGACCAATATTGAATGGGGTGCAGTATTTATCTTGAATCAGATCAGAGGGTGTGGCAACACCGAGCAAAGCAAACGTGAGGCGTTGATAGTTAGGATTAGTGGCTCGCTGACTATGGCAAGATTTGATTGAGGCGAAAAAATCATCGACCGGAAAATTTAAGCGGAGAACGTTATCGATTTCATCGAAAAAGATGACTAAGTTTTGCGGGATTGCTTGAAGTAATACCTCATCAAAAAATGTGCCAAACCGTTGTACGATCGAGAGATGCTTGCGCGTGGACCACCAAGCTTCCAGTTCACTGGCATCCATGAGATCAAAGCTGCCAGCCAAGGTGTAGACAATACCCGCGTACCACTGTTCTAGGGTAATATTTTGGCATCCGATCGCGGTCAGATCAACCGCAGCGCAGGCAATCCCCACCTGCTTCAGGCGCTGCATCGTGCGAACCCGCAAGCTAGACTTCCCCATCTGGCGGGAGTTGAGAACATAACAGAACTCGCCAGCTTTCAGCGCTTCGTAGAGTTGATTGTCAGCTTGTCGAACCACGTAGGTAGGAGCATCAATGGGGAGACAACCCCCAACTTGATACTCGTAGGCTGAGTTTTCCATGGCAATAATGGGACGCACCTGGGGTTTAGGTAAAAATACGGGATTTCCCTCTGACAGGATTTTATCCTAGATTGTTATATTTCCCAGAACTGAGAGCCTTATGCATCACATTTAATGAATTAACTTCATAAATTCTTCATCAGAACCTGATAATTTGAGGATTAGTGTGAAGATTTGATGAAGTTGTCCCTAATACATTAATCAGCACCTAATGTATGGTAAAAAGCGATAATATTTCTAGTCCAGAACCCAGTGAATCAACAAAATAAAACGTGGGCTACTGCATCTAAACCGACACCAACCCTCCTGGTTACAGGGGGAGCTGGATATATTGGGTCTCATACAGTGCAAGCCTTAAAGCAGGCGGGTTATCAAGTGGTTATTCTGGATAATCTAACCTGCGGACATCGAGATTTCGTGACCAATATTTTGCAGGTTCCCTTAATTGAGGGGAGTATCAGCGATCGCGCCTTATTGGATCGAGTATTTGCCACTCACTCTATCACAGCCGTTATCCACTTTGCCGCCTCTGCCTATGTAGGGGAATCCTTCGCCAACCCAGCCAAGTATTACTGTAACAATGTGGCGGGAACCCTGACGCTGCTGGAGGCGATGGTGGCGGCTTCGGTGAAAAAGCTAGTCTTTTCATCAACTTGTGCCACCTATGGCATCCCGGAGTCATTACCGATTACGGAAGAACAACCCCAAACTCCCATCAATCCCTATGGCAGTAGTAAATTGATGGTCGAGAAAATGCTGGCTGATTTTGACGCGGCTTATGGGTTAAAGTATATTTGTTTCCGCTTCTTCAATGCGGCTGGGGCAGATCCGACGGGACGCTTGGGAGAAGATCATAACCCAGAACCTCATCTGATTCCCTCTGTGTTGTGGAGTGCCTTAGGGCGGCGAGAATCCATTTCCGTGTTTGGTACCGATTATCCCACCCCAGATGGTACTTGTATTCGAGACTATGTTCATGTTATTGATATCGCCCAGGCGCACTTGCTGGGATTAACTCGCCTCTTGCAAACCGATGAAAGTGAAATTTTCAACCTGGGGAGTGGCAAAGGTTTCTCCGTCAAACAAGTGATTGAAACCGCCAGGAGTGTAACCCAACAACCGATCCCCGTGATTGAGTGCGATCGCCGCCCAGGAGATCCCCCTGTGCTAGTCAGCAGTGGAGAAAAAGCCAAGCAGGTTTTAGGTTGGCAGCCCCAATACCCAGCACTCAAGGATATGATCACCCATGCTTGGCATTGGCATCAACACCGCCACGGTTGGCTAGAGAAACAAATGGTTCAGCCTTGCATTGGTGCATCTGGGGCATCTGGTATACAGTTTCAGCAGCAACCCAAAAAGTCATGACAACCATGAACAGCGATCGCGCCGCTTCTACCTTACCCTTAGTTTCGGTGATTATTCCCGCCTATAACGCCGAAGCCTTTATTGAAAAGACGCTAAAATCCGTTCTCTCTCAAACGTATCAGAACCTGGAGGTTTTAGTTGTCGATGATGGTTCCCAGGATCGAACTCCTGAAATTATTAAATCGATTGCCCAACACGATAAACGGGTAATCGTGTTACACCAGAAAAATGCTGGAGTCGCCGCCGCCCGGAATTTAGGGATTGAGACGTCTCAGGGTGAATTTATTGCTCCCATCGATGCGGATGATATTTGGTATCCCGAAAATCTGGAAAAGCAAGTTCAATGTTTTCTTGAATCTGATCCCTCGGTAGGATTAGTCTATTCTTGGTCTGTGGATATTGATCAAGATGATGTACCCACGGGTATCTTTCGGGCTGCCAAAATTGAGGGAGAGGTTTACGTTACCTTAGTGTGTCACAATTTTATCGGTAATGCTAGCTCCTCCATGATTCATCGAGATTGTTTTGAGCAAATTGGGGGGTATAACTGCCAATTTAAAGAACAGGATGCTCAGGGATGTGAAGATTGGGATCTTTACCTGAGTATTGCTGAGGTTTACCAATTTCGAGTTGTCCCAGAATTTCTGGTTGGTTATCGCAAGATGACCAATAGTATGTCTCGTGATTATACCAAAATGGCGAAGTCCCACACTTTGGTTATGCAATCTGTGCGACAAAAGCATCCCGAAATAAGGACGGCTATTTATGGGTTTTCTAGTAGTAGCTTATATATCTACTTTGCTCACCAAAGCTATTCTTCAAAAGATCATAAAACGACTCTATTCTGGCTATATAAAGCGATCCAATTCGATTTAATCACTCCTTGGATACGTCCGAGCGTTTATCTATTGATTTTAAAAAGTATGTTAGGGTTATTTTTAAAGCTTCACATACCCCGATACGATTGGGAGAAAAACCAGTCGCCCAATATCAAAGAAATAATTACATTAGAAGATATCAAAAACAAAAAAATGGCAATTAAATTCAAGGAAGTAATTAGTAAGATATTTCACTATGTCATTCCTAAGCTTGCCCAAACTCCGAAACTTAATGTGAAGCCTGAAAATAGTAAAAAGTCAGCCTGGAATTAAAAAAGTATTTTTGGGTGAAAATTGACGTCTAAAAACAACGATTTAAGAGGAAAAAAATATTAAAAGGCTACTCCTACTGTTAAAATTTTACCCCTGGGCAATTCCGGCAATTGTTACTCTAGGAATTTTGTCGTCCCTCTCGGAAGGATTGGGGATTAGCCTATTTATTCCATTTCTACAAAGCTTGTCTCAAGCCTCAAATCCAACCGTCAGTGACAATGCTTTAATCAGCTTGCTCAACCAAGTCCTCAGTATTGTTCCTGCCAGTCAGCGCCTAGTCATCATTCCTCTGTTTATTTTTGGCACGATTGTGCTGAAAAATGGCTTAAACTACAGCAATTCAGTTCTATTGGCATGGTTGAATTCACGGATCAGTCATCGGTTGCGCTCTCGTATTTTTGATCAGCTTTTAAACGTCAGCTATAGCTTCTTAGAAACAAAGGATTCCGGGAAATTACTCAATACCTTGGCAACTGAGACATGGCGCACCAGTGAAGCACTCGGGATATTGGTTAACCTGATTGTAAGTTCCTGCACTACCGTTGTTTATGTCGCCTTACTCCTACTGATTTCCTGGAAATTGACCCTGTTAGTCGGCGGGATCACACTTTTGATTTCCCTAATTATCCAGGTGGTGACGCGCCAGTCCAAAGTTCTGGGACAAAAGGCAGTCCAAGTAAATGCCGCTCTGGGAAGACGAATGTATGAAGGGTTAGCAGGAATGAGAACTATTCGAGCATTTGGACAAGAACCTTACGAGCAAAAACAGTTTGATCAGGCGTCTGAGCAAGTCCGTAATATCTTTATGAAGCTCGATACGTTGTCGGCGTCGGTAAATCCCCTCTATGATGTGCTTTCGGCATTGCTGGTGTTGAGCATTATGATGATTGCTCTGTTGCAAGATAGAACCGCATTACCTACCCTGCTAACTTTTCTATTCATTCTCTATCGACTCCAGCCACAGATGCAACTGCTCGGTAGCCATCGCGTCAAGTTGTTGATGTTAGCCAGTTCAGTGGATGATGTGATGTACTTTCTGGAACCCTCGGACAAGCCCTACATCCGTTCTGGCAATCTGGCTTTCTCTGGATTGCAGCAGGCTATTTCTTTAGAATCCGTGAGCTTCCGCTACAATCCCCAGGATCAACCCGCCTTACAAACTATCTCCATCTCCATTCCCCGTGGCAAAACCACCGCGTTTGTGGGTCCTTCCGGCGCGGGGAAGTCTACCTTAGTTAACCTAATTTGCCGTTTTTATGAGGTGAGTGAAGGCGAAATCTATGTAGACAATCGCCCATTAAAAGCATTGGATTTACCCTCTTGGCGTCGTCATCTGGCAATCGTTAGTCAAGACATTTATATTTTCAGTAATACCATCAGGGAGAACATTGCTTATGGTCGTTTAGACGCAACAGAAGCCGAGATCATTGCCGCCGCCAAACAAGCCAATGCCCATGAGTTTATCATGCAACTCCCCCAAAGCTACGATACCAAAGTGGGCGATCGCGGAATTCGGCTCTCCGGGGGTCAGCGACAGCGCATCGCTCTTGCTCGTGCGATTATCCGCAATCCAGACATTCTGATTCTGGATGAAGCCACCAACGCCCTAGACACGATTTCAGAACACTTAATTCAAGAAGCGCTGAATACCTTTAGCCATAACCGTACCGTCATTGTCATCGCCCATCGCCTGTCCACTATCGAAAAAGCGGATCAGATTATTGTCCTGGAGAAGGGACAGGTGGTTGAGTCAGGGAATCTCCAGCAGCTTCTCCAACTCAACGGACTCTTTGCTAAACTCCACCGACTGCAATATAACCAGTCTCCAGCTTGACCCTCAAACCAGACTTATGTCCTACTCCCTCATTGATTTGGAAGTCACTCAACCCCTACCCACCCTTCAGACAAAGGAGGACGAAACCGGGATCGCCTTGGTGCTGCGCCGTAAAGACAGACCCATCGGTTTGGTGATGCAAGAACTCCCGCCAAACAGCGTCCTAACGCCCGAAGATTTAGCGCCACTCCTGAGTCGGGAAATTGGCACGAAGCTGCTTCAGGAAAGTATCCGAGAGGAATTGGTTCCTCCAGCGAATTCAGAGCAGTTTCCTTCCCTAACAGTGGCGATTTGTACAAAAGACCGTCCCGACAATGTGGCAAGATGTTTGGAGTCTTTACTTAAGCTACAAAAATTAGACGGTTCGCCTCGTTTTGAAATTTTAGTGGTGGATAATGCACCGTCTGACGATCGCACCAAAGATTTAATTGACACATTGCCGACTGTGTGCTACACCAGGGAACCGAAAGGGGGCCTAGATTTTGCTCGCAATCGTGCTTTGCAAGAGGCGACAGGTGAACTTCTGGCATACCTTGATGATGATGTCACCGTAGACCGTCAATGGTTCAATGGACTGGTCGAAGCTTGGGCAGAAAATCCCGATGCGGGTGGGTTTACGGGCTTAGTTATGCCCTATGAGTTGGTCACCGAGGCACAAATTCTGTTTGAAAAAAGGGGCGGATTTCGGCGCGGTTTTGAGAAAATCCGCCATGGACAAATTTTACCGGGTAATCCCCTCTATCCCTGCGGAGCCGGAATTTTTGGTGCTGGATGCAATATGACGTTTCGCCGGGAGGTTTTACTCAAACTGGGTGGCTTTGATGAGGCGTTAGATACAGGCGCACCGCTTCCGGGTGGCGGGGATTTGGATATCTTTTACCGGGTAGTTCGAGCCGGATATCCGTTGGTATATGAACCTCAATACTTAGTGTTTCACCAACACCGTCGGGAACTGGCAAAACTCCGCCATCAGTATTGGACGTGGGGGTTAGGTTTTATGGCGTTTGTGGTTAAGTCTTACCAGCAAGACATCCCCATGCGTTTAAGATTTCGCCTGTTGGTCGGATGGTGGTTTCAATACCAATTGCGCCAGCTTGCAGAAAGTTTGCTAGGTTTTCATCCTTTACCACCGGGAATGATTCTGGCGGAACTTTGGGGGGGAATTGTCGGGCTTTTGGGAGAATATCCTCGTTCACAGAGGCGGATTGAGCAGATTAAACAACAATGTTCTTCAGAGGTGAAATTAGCAGTTCCCCAACTGAGCAGCTCCCAAAATGAGGGGGTGAGAGGGTGAGGGGGTGAGAGGGTGAGGGGGTGATGAGATAAACAGTAGTGCTTTTCGTCTCCCTCGCTTAAAGCCCTAAGTAGGTTGATAGAAATAAACTGAATTCTGTTAAATACTTTGAATCTTCCTTCAAACCTTACAAATGACAAATAACAAATAACAAATAACAAATGACAAATGACGAATAACAAATGACGAATAACAAACATCCCTATCGAGCGAAAATTATCCCAGTTTCACAAGGAGAACCACGCCCTTTGTGGTCAGTGATGATTCCTACTTATAATTGCGCTGAATATCTGCGGGAAACCTTGACAAGTGTGCTGGCTCAAGACCCAGGAGCGGAGGTGATGCAGATTGAGGTGATTGATGACCATTCTACCCAGGATGATCCAGAAGCGGTAGTTAAGGAACTGGGTCAAGGTCGAGTGCATTTTTACAGACAGCCCGAAAATGTTGGCTATATCCGCAATTTTGAAACCTGCTTAGAGCGATCGCGTGGTCAGTTCATCCACATCCTTCATAGTGACGATTATGTGCGGGATGGCTTCTATTGTAAACTCCAAAGGGCTTTTGAGGAAAATTCAGAGATTGGTGCGGCGTTCTGTCGCCATATTTATATGGACGAATACGGACACTGGCAAAGCATTTCCCACCTCGAAAAACCAGAAAGTGGCATTGTACCGAATTGGTTAGAGCAGATTGCAGCCGGACAACGGATAACCACACCCTCAATCGTGGTTAAGCGGGATGTTTACGAAAAATTGGGTGGATTTGACCGCCGTTTCTCATGCTGCGGGGAGGATTGGGAAATGTGGGTGAGAATAGCGACGGAGTACCCTATTTGGTTTGAAGTTGAGCCTCTTGCTGTCTATCGAGTCAAGCGACTGGGTTCGCTAACGGAACGTTCAGTGAAAACCAACAAGCTGGTTCAAGATATGCGTAAAGCAACAGAAATTATTGAATCCTATCTACCTGAGTATCTGCCACCTACCGTCGCTGACAAATTGACCAGTCAAGCGAGAGAAACCTATGCAGGGTGGGCAGTAGAAACGGCAGGGAATCTCCTGGCTACTGGCGATGTAGACGCCACCGTATCCCAACTTCAAGAAGCACTTAAGTGCAGTCGTTCTGCCAGAATTTGGCGCTGGATGATTCGTGTGCTTTGCTTTGCAGGAATTGGCTGGCTGGGGCGCAAATGCCGTTCAATGGTGACATTGAATCGCGAAAACGTCGTCAGTTGCCAGGATGTTACCGGACATTAATTACGAGCGAATTAAGTAGTAGATGGTATGAGTACGTTTATCCCTTGGAAAATTATCCACCTTGAGTTAAGTGAAGGCATCCCTCCACTACCTGCTACTCCCGACTGTCAGGGAATTTACCTGGTGTTTTGGTGGCATGGTATTCCCCTAGATCATCAGGAGATTCCCGCCGCCGAGTTACCCATGCCTGCCACACAGCTACTTAATCGCGTCTTGCAAACCATTGCGCCCGCTGTCGGCGATCGGATTTTGCCCCAAGATAAGAATAGCTCCCCAGATTGGCACTCACAAGTGGGAGTAAAAAACCCAAGCGAGCAACTCCGGGAATGCTGGTCAAATCCTGTGGATGAATTGGTTTCTGTGGTAATCTGTACGCGCGATCGCTCCCAAGAGTTAGCTAAATGTCTGCGATCGCTCCAGAGTTTATCACATCACCCACAGGAAATCATCGTTGTAGACAACGCACCGAGTACAGAAACAACGCGCCAACTCGTCTCCCAGATGCCTGATGTTCGCTACATACAAGAACCTCGTCCCGGTTTAAGTGTGGCTCGCAATACAGGCATTCGCCACAGTACAGGTAAGATTATTGCTTTTACTGATGATGATGTCACCGTTCATCCGAACTGGATTGCTCAACTACAACAAAGCTTTCAAAATCCTCAAGTAATGGCTGTGACTGGATTAGTCATACCTGCTGAGCTAGAAACAGAATCTCAAGTAATCTTTGAAATGAACCACGGGTGCTTGAGTGGAGAGTACCGTGCCAAAACGTTTGATCAAGAATTCTTTCAGGAAACAAAGCATCGAGGAGTTCCAGTTTGGACTATCGGGGCGGGTGCTAACATGGCTTTTCGACGCGAAATTTTTGAACAGGTAGGAGACTTTGATGAACGCTTGGGGGCGGGCGCATCTGGATGTAGTGAGGATTCGGAATTCTGGTACAGAATTCTTGCTGAAGGGTGGCTTTGTCGTTACGAACCAACAGCGGTAGTTTTTCACTACCATCGCCGAGAATTAGATACCTTGAAACAGCAGATGTATCAGTATATGCGAGGACATAATGCGGCTCTGTTAATCCAATTCGCCAGGTACAAACACTGGGGTAACTTGCTTCGCTTATTTGTCATCTTGCCAGTCTATTACGCCCTGGTATTATTAAAAGGTCTTCTTAGAGGATTTGGACTTAGGCACAGAACCTACTTGGAAGAAGTTTGGGGCTGTTTAGCCGGAATCAAGTTTTATTTACAGAACCGAGTATCTGGTAAAAGGTTGCCAAATATTTCTTAATGATTGTCAATGCTTTATAAAACTTTTTGTCGATAAGCTATGTACAAAGATAAACTCAATCATTTTTTATCCAAAAATCCTTTTTCTCGTCCCCTAACCCAAGGTTTTTTCTACCGGGAAAAAATGCGTGCTATTCACCGCATTGCTCCAGAGGTAAATTTTAGAGAAATTCTCGAAGTTGGTGGGGGTCAGAGTGGTCTCACTGCTCTGTTATACCCCCAAGCAAAAATTACGAATCTAGACCTCAATTCTGAATATTCCCAAGCACTCTGTAATCAACAGGAACGAGTTCGCTTTGTTTGTGGAGACGCAACAGCGCTACCTTTCAATGATAATTCATTTGATGCTGTTACCATGTTCGATGTTTTAGAACATATTGCGCAGCACGAAAAAGCTGTATCAGAGGTACGGCGGATATTACGACCAGATGGTTTTCTCTTAGTCAGCACGCCCAACGAAAACTGGCGGTTTCCCTATTACGGATTTATGAAACCTATCTGCCCTAGTGATACTGATGTCATGGCTGAATGGGGCCATGTTCGGCGTGGCTATACCCTAGAAGAACTCAAAGATTTAATCAATTTACCATGCTTGGGTCATGCCACGTTTATTAATTCCCTAACCGTAGTGGGTCATGATTTTGCATTTTCAAAGTTATCCCCACTTCAGCGTGAATTCTTTTGTACAGCACTCAGCCCTCTAACGTGGTTGGGGTATTATTTACATAAACCAGAAGCCATGGGTACGGAAACTGCATCTGCTTGGCAGAAGGTAGGACAATCTGTACAAAATTAACGGTAGAACAGTATTAAGTAGGTGGGGATAATTAAAGTTAACGGTGGGGATCGTCATTCGTCATTTGTCATTTGTCATTTGTAAGGGTTTAAGGCTTGTTTATATAACTTAATATTATTGAGTCTATTTCCACCAACCTACTTATAAGTTACACTAAAATAGTGATGAGCAACAAAATACAGGGTCATTTATTTAAAGCTGAGAAGGCAATAATATGGAACAAAAATCAATTAATATCAGCAACAAATTACACAAAAATAATCAAGTTCAGTATCAGGAGAGTAACTTAGAGACTGAAAAAGTAGATGAAACTTTTTTCACAGTAAACTTACCTAGAGATGTAGGACTCTCTGACCAGCTCTGGCATCTATCCAAGTTATATAGTCTGGGTATAGCTTTATCCTATACTTACGTTCATACGCCATTTAGGTGTCCGAGGAGTTATAGTGTAGGCTATTTGGAAACTATAATTATACAATTGAAAAAGCTTTTAAATACTCCTGTAGACATCAGAAAATCATCTGCGGATAAGCTGATCAAATTTATTGGCTTAGATAAGCATGACTTAAATATAAGTGATACACAGTTTAGGAAATATAAAATTATAGAAATAAATTTAGATAATATATTAGGAGAAAGTGATATTTTTTCTGCCCCAGCATTAAAGAAAAGTATTGAGTTTTTAGACTTATCCTCAAAATTTGTAATCTATTGTTTTGTAACCCAAGGCATCTATAAGTTTGAAGCTAAAATCGATCAGATAATAAACAGTGTCAAGTTAGATGACAGTACAATTAAATATTTGGATTTACCTGGAAAGTATTGGAGAGCAAAGAAACGTTTTCCTGTAAATATACCACTTGTAAATTCCAGAGTTAATGTCGTCATCCATATTAGAAAAGGTGACAGAACCCAAATAAAGTTAAATAAAAAAATAGTTTCAATATTTGGATCATCCGTAAATTTAGTTAATAGCAATGACGCTAGAGAAAAATCTAATACAGAACTAGTAAATACTGAAAAGTCCTATAATATTATTCAAAAAATATTTAGTAAATACGGAGAAGATATTTTTTCTGTTATCGTGATTTCAGATGGTTACCAAAGAGCATTTTATGCTATTGTTTCGGCTGTAATTAGAGGTAAAATTAAGCTAAAAACAGATGATTTAAAACAACTGTATAAAATCAAAAAAATACTCAACAGAGAGTTTGATATTTTTTCAAGCTTTCCCAACGTATCTCTGGTAGTTGGTGAATCAAAAAAAAATCTATTCAAATGTATTCATGCAATAGTTTGTGCAGATATACTCGTTGTAACTTCAGGAGGATTTGCTTATTGGCTGCATATGTTCTTTAGAAGAAGTAATCAATCATCAATAATAATTAATTTGAATTCTTATGATAATCAAACTATCGATAAAATTAGGAATATAGTATCAAAAAAAAAAGGGAGGGTAAAATGACTGATAATATAAATAATGAAGTATGGGACTCCAATGAAATATTGCTCATAACAGCAACAATTGATGCTAAAAAAACTCCTTATGTAGCAATTAACAATACTAAAGAAAGATTGTTTGAGTATTTATGTAGTTTAATAGCATGGATTAAGTTAACCTCTATTAAGACAATTGTGTTTTGCGAAAACAGTAATACAGATTATAACTTTGACAACATAATTGAGCTAGCTGAAAGCCATGAAAAAACTCTAGAAATATTAAAATTTAATGAAAAAAGTTCACAAAGATATGGGAAGGGATATGGGGAAGGAAAAATATTAGAATTTGCTATGTTTAATAGCAAGTACCTAAATAAAAACAATGTTAATTTTTACAAAATAACAGGAAGAGGATTTATAAAAAACTTTGAAGAAATCAGAAAGTTGCATATTGACAAACCTAATGTATTTAATGCTCCTAGCTTCAATTTAAACGCCTATTATGATCGTAGTTCGTTTAATAAACTACTGTATTGGTTTATTTTTGAAGTAAAGTTTGCCATCAAAACCAAGAGATTTCATAATCCTCGGTATACTATTACCACGCGGTTTTATAAGTCTAATGTGAATTTTTTTAAGGAAAATTTATTGGATTCCTACAAAAAAGTTTATGATCAATGGGGATATTATTTAGAACATACATACTATGATAGTTTGATAGGAAAAAGTTTTAGCCCATTTTTAATAGAGCCTCAGATAGTAGGCAGGTGCGGTACTAGTGCCGTTTTACTTAATGGTGGAGACTATACGGATGATATTAAGAGATTAGCAAAAGTTTATATGTAAATGAATAACAAAGCCGCGCCATGAAAATAAACGGTTCTCACACCACAACTTATCTTCTCATCGCCATCCTAATTACCGCAGCAATTCTACGGTTTAATCACATTAGCCAACCCTTGACGGATATGTTCAGTTGGCGACAGGCTAGTACGGCGATGATGGCGGAAAACTTCTACCGCCGTAATTGGAATATCTTCTACCCAGAGGTGAATTGGACGGGTCCTGGTCCAAACTACCAAGGACGTGAATTTCAAACCGTAACCTACCTTGCGGCGCTGTTTTATACAATTGTCGGTCAACAAGATTGGGTTGGGCGTAGTATCGCTGTAATGTTTGGCTTGTGGGGTATTTTTGCGCTCTATAAACTTATCCGTCGCGTGTGGAATGAAGAATATGCCCTCGTCAGTGCTGCGGTTATGGCGCTGTTACCGGGAAGCGTTTTCGTTGAACGCTCATTCCTTCCTGATCCCGCCATGGTTGCCCTAGTCACAACCTGCGTCTGGATGTTAGTCGCTTACAGCCAAACCGAACGCCTGCGCTATCTAATACTTGCAAGTTTATTCGGTATCTTAGGCTTTTTAACGAAAATCCCCGGCTTAATTATCGGCATTCCCATGCTGTATGCAATGCTAACGATTCTCAATCGCAAGCGGATGTTGCATCCAAAGAAGCTAGTCACCATTGGTGTTGCTGCGGTGATCACACTCTTACCCGTTATCACGTATTACCTTTGGGCAAGACATCTTTCCCTTTCCTATCCACCCTATCATTTTGCAGGTTCTGGAAATTGGCTGTGGGACTATGGATTAGAGAATTGGTTCAACGAAAAATTCTTTTTGCTCCAACTGGGACGACATCTCAATGGCTGGATGTGGACGGAACCGATAATCGTTCTTGTGTTTTTTGGTTTATTCCTTCATCCCCCCCATGAAAAAGCGGACTCTGATCAACGCTTAGGTGACTCCCAAAAAGCTCCATGGTTATTTCATTGGTGGATGTTAGCTTTTGCTATTTATTACCTGATTGGAGCCAAGGAGCTGGTTGGCAATCCTTGGAACCTTCACCTGATAAACCCCGCAGCCGCAGCACTAGCCGGGAATGCAATCATGGCGATCGCAGCCTTGACCAACCGAATAGCGCGTTCTCGTGCAGTCCCTTCTGCGTCGGCGGCTTCACTCGTAACTGTAGTCGTCATACTACTGAGCATTGGTGGATTTGCTCATTGGAATTTGAGGTGGATATACCATCCCTACGCTCAAGAAAGTTATACACTTGGACTTGCTCTGCGAGAGATATCCCCACCCGATGAACTTGTGATTACCATGGCAAATGATTTGGGCGATCCGGTTGCGATTTACTATAGCCGAAGGCGGGGATGGGTATTTCCCCCAGCTAAACCCGATAAAGCCTGGGGTGAACTCCCTGAAGATGACCAAGAAGCGATCAGACTTTTCCATGAACTGCAAAATCAGGGTGCGGATTGGTTGGGTATTGTTAATCGGCATAAAAAGCGGATCTGGAATCATCACCCAATGCTGGCTGAGCATATCGAACGCACCTGTGAACTGAAGCAAGAAAGCCCAGACTGGTTCATTTATCGCATCCTTACTCCAGAAAAGCTAACTCAGCTTCCTGCTTCCGAATGAATGTGCTGTCAGTTGTGCTACTACCCCTGATGCTTGACCTGATGAAAGCCGATAACGTGAATGGAGGCTTTGCCCAATGAACACCCAACCCAAAACCGCGATCGCATTGCTCCATTGGGGTGATCTAATTGAAGATTTTCTCGATAGCATCGGCGTCTCCTTTGAGGGATTCTGTCAGGAAATGACAGGTGGCTGGATGTTCGGCTACATCGACGCCTTGCAACTGGCTGGTGTGCGGACGGTATTATTCTGTGTTTCCGCCCGGGTGAGTACACCGACACGCTATACTCACTTACCGACAGGTGCAACAATTTGTGTACTGCCTGCCCCTAAACGCTATCGCGCCATCCACCGCCCCATGGTTCGAGGTTTTAGTGCCCTGTTATCAGCAGTACGGCGAGATATCGCCCCTTACCTAGCCACGCCCTTGAGGATACTCGCCCACGAACTACGCCAGGAAGGCTGTCAGGCAATTTTATGCCAAGAATACGAATATGCCCGCTTTGATCTGTGTGTCCTGTTAGGGCAGTTAATCGGCTTACCTGTGTTTGCCACGTTTCAGGGGGGAGACTTCCAGATGAGTCGCCTTGAACGTCCCCTGCGTCCATTTTCTATGCAAGCTGGCGCGGGTTTCATTGTCGCTACCCAGACGGAAGTCCAGCGAGTGCAGTCTCGCTATGGTGTACCTTTGAGCAAGATAGCCAAGATTTTCAACCCCTTAGATTTGAGTATATGGGATGAGAGCGATCGCGTGACCACCAGAACCGCCCTAGGTATCCCACCAGAAGCAGAGGTGGTGGTTTGGCATGGACGAATTGACCTGCGCCGTAAGGGACTCGATATCCTAACCACGGCTTGGGAACAGGTATGTCGCGATCGCCCAGAACGAGACTTGCGGCTACTCCTGGTTGGTACCGGTAGCGATGCTGATAAATTACATCAACAGATCTCCCAAATGGAGTTACGGGGTGTAATCTGGATCAACGAATACATTCTGGATCGCACCGCTATCCGCAATTATCTTTCTGCCGCTGACATTTATACCCTGCCGTCTCGCCATGAAGGGTTCCCGGTTGCTCCCTTAGAGGCAATGGCTTGTGGTTTGCCCGTTGTGGCAACTGATGCGCCCGGTGTACCTGATATTCTGGAGAAGGGTGAGTTATCAGGAGGACTGGTTGTCCCTCGCGAAGACGCAACTGCCCTAGCACTGGCTCTGGGTCGGGTTATCGACGATCCCGCTTGGCGGCGTGAGTTAGGCAAACGTGCCCGACATCGAGTCGAAATGAGCTTCTCTCTAGAGGCGGTTGGTAAGCAATTACGTGATTTCCTTTTTCGTGATAGTTGAACCGTAGGGGCGCACCGACGTGCGCCCGATTTAACGGTATTTTGTTCGGATGCCATCATGGTGCGTTACGGCGACATTCAGATTAACCTGCTCATGATGACTATCAATTACGCCTTGCCATCATGGTGCGTTACGGCGACATTCAGATTAACCCGCTCATGATGATTATCAATTACGCCTAACGCACCCTACGGAAATACTATGTCAAATCTAAAACAACAAGCAGAAATTGAGTAAAGGGCGACCCGACAAAATTGAGTGGACTACAGTTGTTAATTTAGCCAAGCGGGTCGCCCCTACACGGCTTTAACTGGTGTTTTTTCAAAAGGAATAGAGACGTCCTTATGATTCTGACGCCTTGTGACTAAAGACTCGGAAATATAAACTGACAAAAAACTCTTTAATCGGAAATGCTAAAAACGTTAGCGGATTAATCGTGACAATAATATTCCGGACATCTCGCACCGCTAAATTAACAATTTGTTTTGCCACCCAATCCGCAGACATAACGCCAATGGGATTCAAATTACTCTTAAACGGTCCCAAAATCAGTTTCCGGATTACACAAGGCGCATCGAGACGGCGTAATGTGACGAAATCCCCTAATGCCCGTTTGCTTAATTCATACAGAGGACTGACGGCAGGACTGACTTCGGCTTCTGAGGTATTCACCCAGACTTCCTTGCGGGCAATATCTTGGTTGCTGCGAACTGTCTGCAAAAATAATTCTAGTAACCGCCAACTGGAGAATGTATTCACCTCGTAGGATTTCGCGATCGCGTCAGCGGTTCTTTCTCCATGAACGTTAATTCCATGATTGAGAATCAGAATATCAACCGATTCTAACTCAGCCGCAATCTCAGATTCTTGTCCCACTTGCCAGGTAATCGTTTTCACGGATAACGGTTCACCCGCTGCGGTTAAAATAATCGGGTCTGACTTGGAGGTTAACCCGATCACTTTAGCCCCGCGCTGGTGCAACTGATACAATAGCGATCGCCCTAATGTGCCAGACGCCCCAGTAACGGCTACTGTTTTACCTTTCAGGGATAGCGCAGTACCCATAAGTTTATCGACGAAGGTCAATGTGCCACAATAATACGCCTTTTGGTTATCAAAGTGATGTCGCCAATGATAGGGGCGATTGACTGTCCAGTTTGAGGGGGGACTAAAGAATTGTCCTGGACGATGGGTTAAGTCGGTTAATTCATCGGCACCAGCGAGTCCACTCCCTCGCGCGATCGCACTTCCTAAAAAGCTTAACGTATAGAGCACCCCCGCCAACGCTGCCCAATGGGGTTCACTCCAGATATAGGCGACTCCCCACAATCCCAGGCTAAACAGCAACATGACCAGGGATTCCGGTAAATCATTGTACCAATGGGCTTGGCGATAAATTTGCTCACTCACCGGGGTTAAATCTGGTTTGAATACCCGATGATGCCAAACATGCAACCGATATAACGGTGTCCAATGATGGGACAAGACGTGATAGAAGTCGCGGATTAGTTCTACCCACAGGACAGAACCTAGTCCCCATGCTGCTGTACTCAAAAACGATATCACCATACAAACGCTATATCCTCAGCCATGCAGAACCAGCAAACGTTAAAATACTAGAGTATCCTCCTCAAAGTATAAAAAAATTAACGAAATACGATACAATTAGATACAATTTGCGTGGGTGGAGAAATCAAGGAGCTTATGCCAGAGAACTCCTGGACAGAGAATAATCATAGCAGTGAGCTTGATCCCCTTAGCTCTCTGCTGTCTGAGTGGTCTGAAGATGATTTTGAAAGCGACTTTTTCTTTCAGGGACTCGAAGGGCGACGACGCAAAGCGGCGTTGGCGCTAACCCTGATTTGGGGCGGGACGATCACTCTGCATCTGCTGTCCTGGGGGTATTGGTTAGTCTTTGGGTTAACTGCACTGTTAGGGATTCAGGCGATCCGGGTATTAGTGGCGCGACCCATCAGAGTGCCGAAACTGCTACAGGGGGAGAATCCGGCTGATTTTCCGTTTGTGTCTTTACTGGTGGCTGCCAAAAATGAAGAGGCGGTAATTCAGAACCTGGTAAGGATGCTGTGCAACTTAGATTATCCCCAGGAACGCTGCGAACTCTGGGTAATTAACGATCACAGTACCGATAAAACCCCAATCCTTTTAGAGCAACTGGCGGCAGAATACGATCAGTTAAACGTATTTCATCGCGATGCTAACGCCACAGGCGGTAAATCGGGAGCGTTGAATCAGGTATTACCCTTGATCAAAGGGGAGGTGATTGGTGTCTTTGATGCTGATGCTCATGTCACTCAAGATCTACTGCGGCGAGTGCTACCCATCTTTAACCAGTCTAGAGTCGGCGCGGTACAAGTGCGAAAAGCGATCGCGAATGCGCCTCTGAATTTCTGGACAAAAGGACAGATGGCAGAAATGGCGCTGGATAGCTATTTCCAAAACCAACGGACTGCCATTGGTGGGATTGGTGAACTGCGGGGAAATGGTCAGTTTGTGCGTCGTTCGGCATTAGAACGCTGTGGCGGCTGGAATGAGCAAACGATTACCGATGATCTGGATTTAACTATACGCTTGCATTTGGATAGATGGGATATTCGGTTTCTGGAATTTCCTGGCGTGGATGAGGAAGGTGTGACAAGCGCCCTATCCCTCTGGCATCAGCGGAGTCGTTGGGCAGAGGGGGGATATCAGCGTTATTTAGACTACTGGCGTCTGATTGCTAGTAATCGTTTGGGTTTGAGCAAAACCATCGATTTATTCTCTTTTTTAATTATTCAGTACCTATTGCCAACGGCGGCTATACCGGATTGTTTAATGGCGCTGCTTCGTTCTCGTTTACCTCTGTATAGTCCGATTACCGGATTGACTCTTACCTTGTCTTTCATTGCCATGTTTACGGGATTGCGTCGGATTCAACGGGATGAACCGTTGACAATTGGCAGTTTATTTCTCAATGTCTTGCAAACAGTGCGCGGTGTTCTTTATATGATGCATTGGATGGTGGTAATGTCAGCTACAACCGCTCGCATGTCCGTGCGTCCCAAGCGATTGAAATGGGTGAAAACGGTGCATCAGGGGACAGGGAAGGAAAGTTTTGAGTTTTGATCAACCCTTCGGCTTCGCTCTACAGACAGATCCCCGACTTCGTAGGAGAAGTCGGGGATCTTGCTTGAGGCTGTACCTGATCAAGTGATATCAACTATCGGATTGAAGCCTGTCTGCGCCATTATGATATTGAGATTCCCTTTCCGCAGCGGGATTTGCATCTGCGATCGCCTAAACTGGAGGAAATATTTAATCGGTTATTATATCGGGATGTATCGACTCCTTCTCCGCGAACAATTGAGCCGACAAATGGGAATCAATCGATTCCCTCATCATGACAAACTTTCAGCTGATCGTCTCAAAGAGTTGTCGCCTATTTGTAGGGTGCGTTACGCTTCGCTAACGCACCATTTTAATTGGTACGTTACACCATTCTAATTGGTGCGTTACGGCGCACGGGTGTTCTGTTAGAAACAAAACTAAATAAAAACTATGCGCCTAACGCACCCTACACCTGCGTAACAAACTCTATCTGGTTAACTTTCTCGTAACCCGGAATCTGATGATCTCGTATGCGAATTTCTCCAATGGCTCTACGGCGATTATTTTCGTTCACTCTCCTAATTCTCAGAGTTATTGTTCCACCATTGGGCAATCTAGCTCTTACACCTTGGGGACTTTCAAGATCAGGTACTGTTCTTGGATCACTATCATTCAGTCTTAATGACTCACTATCTGCAATCAAGAAAAATTCTCGGATAGCAGTTGTTGCAGCTTCCTGTAAACGAACGAAATCAGGTAGTTCGGCTGGAATAGAAATGACAACTCTTCTAATTGAAGGAGCATTTATCGGTTCGGAAGCATCTAGGAGAGCTTTAAGCTCATCCAATCCCCTTCGAGTACCTATGGGAATCCTAGTTGACGGCGCTAAATCAGTTGAAATACTCCGAGGATCTTGGTTTGGCATCTGAGCGCGACCCGATTAATGGGAAATTAAGACAACTGAAAGGCTCAAACCTACTAAAAATCCATAAAGTAGCGAGTCAGCCAGCAGCAATCGACGTAACCACTGTAGAGATAATCCCCAGTTTTCCCCCTCTGGATTCACATCACTGCTGGCTCAAAAGCCTTCTTCAACCCCAAAATCTTGCCGTAGTCCATGCCCGGAAAAGTATAATAGCGCTGTATCTGGGACTGATTTACCCTTAGGCTTAAACAATTGTATAATGCCGTCTCACAAAGTCACTCTAGAATTTGGTATCGAACTGGGTGGTGAAGCTGGCGTCCCGTATGTCACCAAAGGAACAGCTAAAAGCAACCTAAAGATTACCGTCGAATGTTCATTTCCGGACTCAACTGAACAGGACGCTAACATCAAATAAGTGTATGCGGATGACGGTTGGAATACAAACCCAATCAGATCAATCCGCCTTAATAAGAGATCCCCCCTAGCCCCCCCTAAAAAGGGGGGAATAATAAATGGAATCAAAGTCCCCCTTTTGAAGGGGGATTTAGGGGGATCTAAACTGTGAGCGCTAGTTATACAAAGTTTTAAGTTGACACGGATGGGCAATGCCGTACCCCTACTATAGGCGTTTGGGAGTAAACCCTGTGTTTGTTCCGAGGGTGTTGGGTTTCCTATCGCCAACCCAACCTACAAGATCCTATATAGCAATCCTAAATAGGATGCAACAAGCGGACGGTTTGAAATCCAGGTATAGCAAGGGTTTCAGTTTTGAAAATTGCCACAACCTATTTAGGATTGCTATAGTACATTAGCAACGAGGAAATTTTTGGTTAGACCAGCGCTGGATTGGCAGTTTGACCAGTCTATCTTTGTGAGCGGCTTGTTTCTTTTGCAAATCATTAAAAATAGCTCTCAAATCATAGTGAAATGAGCGAGCATATTCCTCTCGATAGTGGTAAATTTCTTCCATAATTTCATTTTTGTACATACCTAAATCTCTCCCTCATATCCTATAAGCTCATACGGTGTGCAAATGATGGGTAAAACATACCCAAGTTGAGAACTAATTTGTGATAGCTTGCGCTGAATTTGAGCATTTGCCATGTGCTTACAGTTCCATGTTAGCAGATAGTCTAAGCCATAAACTGTTGCCAATGCCATGTGTAGCGCATCATTTGATGCCTTTGATGGAAGATTACTTTGGTTGAGGAATGCGTGAGCAAGCTCCAAAGCCTCTTCTGTGAGCTCAAGAAGCATTAATGATTTTAACAAATTTAACCTTCGAGCGGCGATTTATTTATCTCCCCTAGCTGCTTCATCCTCAACAATTTCTGAAGCATAAAGAACGAATGAACTCCTAAAATCATTCCACCAGTCTTGTGTAATCTTGATATTGGCAGCAAGAATTAGGTTATCCGTTGGTCTAGCAGTTAAGTGTCCCAAAATGCTAGTTTCAATATAAACGGTTTCACTCACGGCAATCTAAAAAATCTATTGACTCTTTATCCTACCGCGTTTCATCTTTGTTTCGAGGGTGTTGGGTAACATGCGTCAACCCAACCTACAAAATTGGCGATCGCACTAGGGGTGTGGAAACCCGCGTAGGCGGGTTTGGTTTGTGTAGCTGCGGTTTCAACCGCCCTGTTTTATTAAATTAATGAATAAACTTTTACCGCTTCTACCTCCATGAATACACCTTCTGTGCCATTTCCCGCAATAATCGCTGATTATTTTGATAGACTTCCAGATACAAATTCGCCGAGTCACCTTCATCCATTTGTAGGCGATAAACCGTATCGCCACGACGGAACGAATTCTCTGGATCATTCTGCTTATGTTTCACAGTAATCGAATCTCCCGTTCGCTTCGATTGTCCCATATAATATTGACCCGACTCACCCGCACAGATGGCAAAACGATAGTTGTCTGTTTCCCCAGCCTTTCTTAAGCTAGTTTCTTGGGGACATTGGTTATATAATCCCGTCTGTTCTACTTCAGCTAGCCGATAATAGGCTGTTTCTCCAGGGTTTCTAATATAACCCGTTTGTTGAAGGAATTTGCGTAAATCCTTAAAGAATGACTCTCTGTCATTTCCTTGATAAGCTTGACGAACACGGTACCAACCATCTTCACTTTGACCAAGCATGTATTTATCCGCTAAATAAGCGGCTAATGCTCCTCTAGCTACACCGGGATAATCAGTTTCTGTATAACGCTGCCATAGTTGATAGGCATCATTGTAGATCAGTTGCGGATAGCTGCGCGTTACATCTACCATCTTGCCATTGCGATACTGCCAAATCTGCAAGGGAAAAGATGAACCAGCATAAGAGGCAAAGGCGTAGGCAAAGCTATCATCCCGCGTCCAAAATTCAGGAATGTTATCTTGATTTAAGTCTTTGAATTCATACGCCGCATTCCCCCAAAACTGTTCGGTTAGAGTATAGGCATCTTGAGCCGCATCGTAGCGATAAATCATAGAAACCCAACAGCAATGCGCTCCCCCCGTATAGATGTCTAAAATCACTTCGGGCTCGGCGTTAATGTCTAAGTTGCGGACTTGCAAATCCGTCAACCGACAAATTCCAAAGTCTGTTAATGACGATTGATTCAGTAAAATTGCCCCATCTCGACTGATTTGTAATTGGGCGTCATCTAAACAAAAGTCTTGGCTTTGATAGGAAAACTCAGCTCGAACGTTTCCCGATTCAGCGGTTTTGGTTTCGGCTACAGCCGGAGTGGCTAATCCCATAGAGCCGATAGCGATAATAGCTAATAAAAATAGTTTGTTCATTTTTCAGATTTAAAACAAGGGAACAGTGAACAGACGAAATTGAGGGTTCAACCGTAAAGTCCGTCTAAGTCAAATAACACTGACTTGAGAGTTTGTAGTCAGCGCTAAAGCGCTGATGGCACTCAAGTGCCTACTACGAACCCAGCTTAAGTCGGTGTCATTCTGCCTAAGTCATGTTTTATTGAACCGTTATATTATTGCCTTGTTCCTTGCCTTGTGCCATCTGCCTCCTGCCCTGGAGCCTTCTATCTTTAACCCCTCGCAGATTAGGATGTAGAGGGAGCATCTGTGCCAAGAGAGAGAGTCATGAATCAAACTGAACAAATTCTTTCCCAGTTACCGGGAGATGTCTTGGGAGGCTTGCGGAAGGCTGACCAATTCTGGCAAGCATTGCGAGACGATACTACGCCGATTCCCCAGGTGGTTAAGGAATCGAAAGAACCCTTGGGAACCGTCGATTGGGATATCATTATCTGTGGTGGTACCTTAGGCATTTTCCTGGGCGCTGCGTTGCAAAGGCGAGGCTGGCGCGTCGCCGTATTAGAACGGGGGATTTTGCGGGGGAGGGATCAAGAGTGGAATATTTCCCGCCCAGAACTTGATGTATTCCTGGAACTTGACCTGTTATCCCCTGAAGAATTAGAGGACGCGATCGCATCTGAGTATAACCCAGGTCGGGTTAGTTTTTTGGGGGGAGAGGATGTCTGGGTGCGGGATGTCCTGAATATTGGCGTTGACCCGGTTTTCCTCCTGGATACCCTCAAGTCCAAGTTTCTCGAGGCTGGGGGTCAACTTTTAGAAAAAACAGCCTTTGAGGGGGCGGTGATTCATCCGGATGGGGTACGAGTTGAGGCGGCGGGGGGGTTAAACACCCGGTTACTGATTGATGCAATGGGTAACTTCTCTCCCATTGTTAAACAAGTGCGACAGGGGGAAAAACCGGAAGGGGTTTGTCTGGTTGTGGGTAGTTGCGCTCAAGGCTTTACCCAGAATGATACGGGGGATTTAATTGTCTCTTTTACACCCATTCAGAATCATTGTCAATACTTTTGGGAAGCCTTTCCCGCCCGAGATGGCAGAACCACCTATTTATTCAGCTATCTCGACGCCCATCCCCAACGCCCCAGTTTGGGGTTTTTTATGGAGGAATACTTCCGGCTATTGCCTGACTATCAGGGGGTAGAACTCTCCCAACTTGATTTTAAACGAGTGTTATTTGGCTTTTTCCCATCCTACAAAGACAGTCCCATCAGAATGCCCTGGAATCGAATTTTGCCTGTGGGTGATAGCAGTGGCGCTCAATCCCCCGTCAGTTTTGGCGGATTTGGTTCCATGGTGCGTCACCTTAAACGTTTGACAGAAGGCATTGAGGAAGCCCTTAGCTGTGACGTTTTGACCCAAGACGCCTTGAACCTGCTGCAACCCTATCAGCCAAATATTGCCGTTACCTGGATGTTTCAACGGGCGATGAGTGTGGGCGTTGAGCAAAATCTCCCCCCCAATCAAATCAATGAGTTGCTGAGTGGTGTTTTTCAAACAATGGCACAGTTGGGGGATGACGTACTGCGCCCCTTCCTGCAAGATGTGGTGCAGTTTTCTGGATTATTCCAAACTCTAACACTGATTTCCCTAACTAAACCGGGACTGGTGACGCCTGTGATTCCCCAAGTTGGGTTAACCACCCTGTTAGATTGGATGGTGCATTACATAAATCTGGGTGTCTACAGTGGCTTATATCCATTAGGACAATTTATGAGCAAACCCGTAAACCAATTACCCCCGACTCCCCAATACTATTACCACCGTTGGCTAGATGCATGGCGCTATGGTTCTGGGGGGGATTATTAATCTAACTTGGTACAGGAGGGTGTGTCAGATGGGGGAGATAATGCAAAATTTAATCAGGGCGGGTTCTGCACAAACGTTACCATCAATCGCAAAAAGAAAATCCCTAAACCCGCCCCTACAAAACAGGTTTCCCGAAGGTCGTGAAGGGTCAAAACTTGATGGCTGGGTCATAGTTATTGGTTATTGAAAGGTGCTTTAGGACTAAGGACAAATGACGAAGGACTAAATAAGAAAGGATTATGAAGATATGGAAGCGCCTGACTGGAAGTGGGCGCAAACTTAGCATCACTACCAAGTTTGCGTTGGCATTTATTGCGCTGCTGTTGTTGATTGGTATTGTGTCAATGACAGGCTTTGTCTCTCTGCGACAAATGCGTAATGAGACCAAAGCGGTGCTTCTGACCAGTATTGAGGTGCAACGGCGCGGGTTTGAAATGGATGCAGCATTACGCAATGCCCGTCGCGTAGAAATTGATTTCTTTTTACGGTGGCCCAGCATTAATTTTTCCAGTACCAATCTGAATGATTTTCGCGACAAACACCGTCAAGAGATTGAAAAAGTTATCGATATTAGTAGCCAACTGCAAGAGCTTCTGGCTCAGGTTCAGGGGGGGATATTTAAACGGCAGAGTAATCCGGATTTGGTGGAGTATGTGGAAATTGTTGAGCAATATTCTCGCAGTTTCCAGGAAACGGTGGGTTTGGTGAGTAATTTGGGACTTGATAATGTTGGTGTCCTCGAACAACTGGAACAAAATTTAACCCGATTGCGGAAGCGCTTGGAACTCGCCGAGGCTCAAGAGTTTCTGGTATTAGTTAATCAAATGCAGTCCTATGAAAAGGAATATTTATCTACTCGTGAACCTGCCAGAATGGAGTTGCTGACTAAAACAGCGCAACAGTTACGTGAGCAAATTAACGCTAGTGCTAAATTTAATGATACCGAACGGAGACAGGCATTAAGATATCTCGATGCTTATCAATCGGTTGCCGAAGAGATCGTTAAACTGGATCAGGAAATTCAGGACAAAATTCGCAATTTTGATCAACAGGCACAGAGATTAGCAGATAAATTAATCGACTTGGCAGATGCGGAGGCGGATCGAGCGCGTCGAACGATTAATGACACCAGTTATACGGCGACGATATTATTAGTGGCGGCTGTGTTGGTGGCATTAATTGCGGCAGTAATTATTGCCAGACAGTTTGCTTCTGCCTTAAGAACATTGGATCGGGAAACTGCAAAATCCGAACACTTACTACTGAATGTTTTGCCAGCACCCATTGCCCATCGTCTGAAGCGAGAAGAGCGGACGATCGCGGATCACTTTAATGAGGTGACGGTACTCTTTGCCGATATTGTCGGGTTTACGGAGTTGGCGTCTCACACTTCGCCGATTGAGTTGGTTGAGATTTTGAATGTGATTTTCTCGGAGTTTGACCAACTGGTTGAGGAACACCATTTAGAAAAGATTAAAACGATTGGTGATGCCTATATGGTGGTTGGCGGGCTACCAATGCCGATGCTCAACCACACCGAAGCGATCGCGGATATGGCGTTGGATATGCAACGGGTAATTGAGCAATTTTGTCAAGAAACCGGGAAATCCTTTACTATTCGTATTGGCATTCATACTGGACCGGTGATTGCAGGAATTATTGGGATTAAAAAGTTTATTTATGATTTGTGGGGAGATACAGTAAATATTGCCAGTCGTATGGAATCCCACGGCTTACCGGGGAGTATTCAGGTAACGGAAGACACATATAAGCGCCTCAAGCATCGTTATTATTTTGACGATCGCGGTTTGATTCAAGTCAAAGGGAAGGGGCAAATGAATTGTTATTTGCTCACGGGGAGAAAGCAGAATTCGCCAACGATTGAATATATTGAATTATGAGCAGGGGAATTGCTATCATTACGGAATGGCAAGGGCTACTTATGTACGATTTCTGCGGGAGTTGAGCGCTCAAACCACTACGGAATAAGGCTTGACGCTGGGTGTAGTACATCCGCACGGGGGGACTTCAGATTAGCGGCGACAGAACCACCTAAACAGGTTGATGTCGCCTTGCATTTTTTGGAGTTCCTGTTGGTGGCGTTTGGCGGTTTGGCGGTACCATTGGCAGTAGGACTCAAATTCTTGACGATACTGCGTTTCTCGGTGGAACTCTTGAGCGAGTTGGTAGGTGGCAAAAATATCTGCAGCAGGTGGAGGGGTGGGGACAATTTGGCGGAATTCCTGTGACATGGGGATGAGAGGGTATGGAGTTGGGTTCAAGTCAAATCGCCCACGGCGTTTAGTTTAGGGTACTCTATATCCGGCTGAGTGTCCAAGGCGCAATCGCGTCACTGGTTGCTCGTTACTTGAATTTCCGTCTGTAGCTCAATCTCTGGTTCTACTTGAGCTTCGACGAGTGCAGCATAAATCGGAATATTAGATTCTACAGCTTCAAAACTTACAACTAGAGAGTACGGAGCGTTAGCATCTGGATCATTATTCCAGCCTTCATGTCCAACTACTGCTATACAGAAAGCGTCTCTAAGATTATAAGATTTGACCATAGCCCAATCTTTCTGAAGAGTTCCTGCACTTCTAGATATCCCCTGAGTTCTTCCATGATTTTTTTGTTTTCCTAGAGTCCAACTAAAAATTTTATCTCCCTTGTCTGCATCATCTGGAGCATCATACTCTTTCAAAACTCTTGCCAGGAAACTATCTGGATCTTCCCCTCTTTTACTACACTCCCAGTCAACCCAAGTTGAGAGATATCTTCTGCGATTTTGCCGCGTTCGACGAGGTTGAGCTTTGTAGGATAAGGTGACTTCCAGTAAAATGTCTAGTTCTTCCCCTTGAGAACGTAGTGTATCAGGTAATTTCACTTGATAAACATGAGCTTGTCGAGCTTTAATATGCTTTTCTCCTCGCGTAATCAAAGTGATGCGATTCTGTGAATTGTTCAAAGCGCGGTCAAAATTAGGAAGACCATAACCAATTTGACGAATAACTTGTAGCTTATCTACATTATCTGCCATTGCCCACTCTAGCCATCTTGCTGACTGCACGATTAGCGCCCGGTACAGAAGACAACTCTCATTGGGAAATTCAGCCGCAAGATAAGCTGCAATTTCAAATCATCTGGATCAAAAGCATCAGGGTCAATCTGTAAAATAATCCGTTGAGCATCAGGGAGTGGAGGTTTTTCCTCTTCCTCCCGCTTCTGTTGAATATCTTGCCACGCCGAGACGATAGATACTGTTGAGTTCTTGAGTCTATTTCCATGTCCCCAGCGATCACTGAGGTTTGTAGTGGTTCGAGGATTTGGTTTTCTCCCTCCAAAGGTAAATGCAGCAGTTCCTGCCCTGGTCAATCTAAGCGGGATATGAGGAAAATCAACCATTTAGTTCTCCAAACAAGCTCATAGTTCTTTCTAATAAATCTTGATTTCTTTGATTGCTTCTTCCAGGTGTTCATGAATTACTAAACCCTCTCGATCGAGAATCGCTCGTTTCGCCGCATCTTGTGCTACTCTCACAGCTTGAGCCGCAGAGAAATCCTTCATCTGCTTAATGATCTCAAACCAGTTAATTGAGCCAACTTCAATAGCAGACAACGTTTGCTTTAATATAAATTCTAGCTCCTGTTCTCCGGGTAGGGGTACTTCAATTAAGTCATCAAATCGTCTCCAAAGTGCTGTATCTAAAGACTTGTTCAGATTAGTAGCCGCGACTAAAAGACCAGAAGAGGGTTCGTACTCATCTAGGATTTGTAGAAATGTATTTACAACTCGCTTTATTTCTCCTACTTCTTGAGTATCCTGTCGTGATTTAGCGATAGAGTCACATTCATCAAGAAACAGCAAACATGGCTCTTCTGACGCCTTATCAAATACCAGCCTCAAATTACTGGCAGTTTCTCCCAAAAAAGACGATACCATGGCATCAAAGCGAACCTTCAGCAGAGGTAAACCTGTGTTCCAGGCTAAACGTTCAGCTCCCAGCGTCTTTCCGCAACCGGGGAAACCATAGAGGAGAATTTTTTGCCGATAACGTAGTCCATAATGAGCGAGTCTATCTCTTGCCGCATACTCGCGATCGCTCTAAAAAGTCTCTTGAGAAGCTCTGCTTTCATAGCCTCTCTCAGTATAAGGGGTTGTACTGCACTATAGTATCCTAGAATAGTACATAAGTACCAAATTTGATAACTTTCTTTGCTGAAGCTATCGCTGAAAAAGGCTCCCTAGAAACAGAGAGCCTTTTTGATTACAGTAGAGTGACTACTGCGAGATAATTATCCCTAAAGCGCCTTAGCCTTAGCCACAATGTTATCCACCGTGTAGCCAAACTTTTCTAAAGCAACGTCACCGGGAGCCGATGCGCCAAAGCGATCAATACTAATCGTGTCACCTTCAGCGCCAGCATAGCGATACCAGCCAAAACTAGAACCCGCTTCCACCACTAGCCGCTTGGTTACAGCTTTGGGTAATACCGATTCGCGATAGCTTTCATCCTGTTCTTCAAACAGTTCACAGCTTGGCATGGACACCACGCGGACTTTCTTGCCTGCAGCCCGGAGTTTTTCCGCTGCATCAACACAGATGTGAACTTCCGAACCTGTACCAATTAAGATGATATCGGGTGTGCCATCGCTATCAGATAGGATGTAAGCCCCTTGGGCGACAGCATCAATTGAACTTCCCTCTAAGTTAGGTAGCCCTTGGCGAGACAGTGCTAATAGACTGGGTGTTGCTAAACCCTGGGCAGGTTTTGCCTTCTCAACCGCTACCTTATAAGCACCAGAGGTTTCATTGCCATCCGCCGGACGAATCACGATTAAGTCGGGAATCGCTCGCAGGGTAGGAATATGCTCAATCGGTTGGTGTGTCGGACCATCTTCTCCTAATGCCACGGAGTCATGGGTCATCACCCAGATTACCCCAGCGTGGGATAGGGCAGACAGACGAATTGATGCCCGCATGTAGTCGGTGAAGACTAAGAACGTGGCACCGTAAGGAATTAACCCAGACTTATGCAGGGCAATCCCATTACAAATCGCTCCCATACCATGTTCGCGAACCCCAAAGCGAAGGTTGCGATTTTCATACGCACCTTTTTGGAAATCCTTGGAGGATTTGAGTAAGGTTTTGTTGGACGGGGCTAAGTCAGCCGAACCGCCAATGAGTTCTGGTAGTACCCCAGCCATGGCGTTGAGGGTTGCACCCGATTGATTCCGAGTGGCATCTTTCTTATCCTGGGGGGTGTAGGCGGGTAGGGCTTTCTCCCAGTTTTCGGGCAACTTGCCGCTGGCCATCCGTTCCAATACGGCAGCTTCTTCTGCGTATTCGGCTTTGTAACGGGTGAAGAGTTTGTTCCACTCTTCTTCGTACTCAGCACCGCGATCAACTGCCTTGCGGAAATGTTTCAGGGCGTCTTCGGGTACCTCGAATTCTGGATACTTCCAATCCAGATGTTCACGAGTGGCTTTCACTTCGTCTGAACCTAAAGCCGCACCATGGACACCGTGGGTATTGGCTTTATTGGGGGAACCGAAACCAATGGTGGTGGTGACTTTAATTAAGGAGGGCTTATCGGTAACCGCTTTAGCCGCTTCAATTGCTTTGTGAATCGCGTCCAAGTTGGTGTTACCATCGGGAACATGCTGGACATGCCAACCATAAGCCTCAAAGCGCTTGCCTACATCTTCGGTAAAGGCAAGGTCGGTGGAACCATCAATGGAGATATGGTTATCATCGTAGAGGGCAATCAGTTTGCCCAATCCCAGATGTCCAGCGACAGAACAGGCTTCTCCAGATACACCTTCCATATTGCAACCATCACCTAAAACGACATAGGTGTAGTGGTCGATAATTTGGCAATCGGGTTTATTAAATTGGGCGGCTAAATGTGCCTCTGCGATCGCTAACCCCACACCATTGGCGATCCCTTGTCCTAAAGGTCCGGTGGTGACTTCTACCCCTTGAGTCATGAAGTTTTCTGGGTGACCGGGAGTTTTGGATTCCCACTGACGGAACTGCTTGAGATCATCAAGGGTGATGTCATCATAGCCGGTCAGATAGAGCAAGGCATACTGTAACATACAGCCATGACCCGCCGACAAAACAAAGCGATCGCGGTTTAACCAGTTAGGATTTTTCGGGTTGTACCGCATCAGCCGATCCCACAGCACAAACGCCATCGGTGCTGCGCCCATTGGCAATCCGGGGTGACCGGAATTGGCTTTCTCTACGGCGTCTATCGCCAGAAAGCGGATGGAATTAATACAAAGTTCTTCGAGAGATTGGGTTGCAACGACCATAGGTGTTATCTAATGACTCCAGGAAACTAGGGTTTAACGCAAAATTTTTTCCGTAAAGCGAGGGTTACTCTTTCCCCAAGGATACACTTATCATCCCATTAGGGGGATCGATGATCAAGACGGCTTGGTATAAGCTTGGCTAAAATTTGGCGATTGGGGTGTTGGGTCGGCTGAGATAGTGCCGATGAAGTCAAAAAGGATGCGATCGCACAATATTTTTTTTCGCAACGTTTCGACTGACTCATCCCCGAATCACTACAACGGCGCGATCGCCTGGAGTAATTGCTGATGCTGTGGTGGTACGCTGGGCAATGGGCGGTAATCCCAGACGTTGGTCAAAAATCACCAGCCATCCTGTATCAAGTCCTAACCCCGCCAAATAGCGATCAATCTGCTCCAATCCCGCTTTAATCGGGTCTGGGCGTCCCTCACGCCACACCTTCAACTCCATCGCCAACGTGATCTCCCCATAACGCAAACACAGATCCATCCGATCACTACCAATAGCATATTCGCGCTCTAGCGTTCCTCCCCCATTCACCACCCGATGCAAAAATGCCATCAACACCAAATGGGGCGCAATCTCATGATAGGGCGCACTTTTGAGTAAGGGTTCTCCATGTTGACGCCAAAACCTGAGAAACGCCTCCAGAAGTTGCTCCGAATCCAGTTTCCCCTCACGGGTTAGCCAATTGGGGTGAATCACCGGCAAACTATCCTGGGGTCCACTTGCCAATACTCTGGGTAAAACTTCCCGGTAAATCGGATTCGCTGGGGTCAACCCTCCAGCCGGATGGCGCACCACTAAACCTAAATCCACCAAAAACTGTCGGTCATCATTCGGTATATCTCCCAATTCTTGTCCGGCTAAAATCGGCTCCAAAATGACCCGTACTCGGTCTTCTTGCAACAGGTGGGCTAAACTATCCAGATGGGTATCTTGCCGTTGAATCAAAATTTCCTTGGCTTGTTCCAAATGATCAACGGTGATCACCTGTTGCGGATCAGGCACAACAACTTCCACAAGTTGTCGGGCGAGGGCATTCACCAACCAAGGTTGTCCTTGAGTTAATTCAAAAGCCCGTTGTATCGCTTCGGGGGAAAAAACTTGACCCGTTTCAGCCGTGTGTTGTCCATAGAGCTGGGCGACTTCTGTGGCGGTAAAATTCCGTAGCGTCAGGGATTCCACCTTAATATTGAACGGGCTGGCGGTGTTCAGACGCTTACTCCCCCCAGATGCCACTTTATAATCCCGCACATCCCGCACCCCAATTAGCGCCAGAGCGTGGGGAAACCCTTTTGGTCGCTTCGGATAGCCATTTCTGAGTTGGCGCAATAGGGCGATTAAGGTTTCATCTTGCAGAGCATCAATTTCATCAATAAACACAACCAGAGGACGGGAGGACTGTTGCGTCCAAGCGCTCAACGCCGCCCCAATCTGTCGCCCTGGCTCAGAGGGCGTCCAATCCGCAGGATGGAGATCGGGGGGTAGCCAAAAGGTGGCATCCTCTTTCCAGGCATCCAGGATTGCCCGTTCTGCTGTTCCCGGGTCATGGGGAAAAGCCGCGCCCACTTCGGCGGATACCATGACCGCCGTATAGCGTCCACTGGCGGTAAGCTGTTGTGCCAGCGCTAGCATGGCGGTGGTTTTGCCTGTTTGCCGGGGCGCATGGATGACAAAGTAGCCCTGCTGCTCAATTAATCGGTCTAGCTGGGGTAGCCGATCTAAGGGGGAGAGCATATAGTGAATGTCCGCTTTGCACGGACCTGCCGTGTTAAACCATTTGGGCATGGGCGGACGTTGGGCAATACGGCACGGCATGGGGGATGTAGAGACGTAGCATGCTACGTCTCTACAAAGGTTTGTACTTCTTGAAGACTAAGGTGACATTATGACCGCCAAAGCCAAAGGAATTAGATAGCGCCACATCGACGGTTTGCTGGCGGCTTTGATTGGGGACATAATCGAGATCACAGTCTGGATCAGGATTTTCTAGATTAATCGTCGGCGGAATTTGATCATGGGCTACCGCTAAGACAGAAGCTACCGATTCAATCCCCCCAGAACCACCTAACAGATGACCCGTCATCGATTTGGTGGAACTGACGGCAATTTTATAGGCATGATCGCCCAAAACCTTTTTAATCGCAGTGGTTTCTGTGGGATCATTAACGGGTGTACTCGTCCCGTGGGCATTAATATAGCTGACATCTTCAGGCTGCAATCCCCCATCCTTGAGTGCCAACTGCATTGCCCGGACTGCCCCTTCACCACCGGGTACGGGTGAGGTTATATGATAGGCATCACAGGTCATGCCATACCCGACCATTTCGGCATAAATCCGCGCCCCTCGACTCAAGGCGTGTTCTAGTTCTTCTAGGATTAAAATGCCTGCCCCTTCACCCATGACAAAGCCATCGCGATCGCGATCAAAGGGACGACAGGCATGTTCGGGGTCATCATTGCGGGTAGACAGGGCTTTTGCCGAAGCAAATCCCGCCACAGATAACGGAGTGACGGCAGCTTCCGTTCCCCCACAAATCATCGCCTGGGCATACCCCCGTTGAATCAAGCGAAAGGCATCCCCCACCCCATGGGCGCCAGAGGCACAGGCGCTGACGGTACAGGTATTCGGTCCCTTTGCCCCGGTATGAATTGCCGTAAGTCCGGCTGCCATATTGGCAATCATCATCGGAATCATAAACGGACTACAGCGATCGGGACCCCGATTCAAGTAGACCTCTTGTTGGTCTTCCATGACTTTAATCCCACCAACCCCGGTGCCAATGACAACACCCACCTGTTCTGCGTTCAGTTCATTAATGACAAACTTCGCATCCGCGATCGCTTGTTTGCTAGCCGCGACTCCAAATTGGGCAAAGCGATCCATCCGCTTAGCTTCTTTGCGATCCATATAGTCATGGGGATTAAACCCCTTGACTTCGCCAGCAATCCGACAGGCATGGCGGGAGGGATCAAACCGGGTAATTGTACTAATCCCATTACGCCCACGTAAAAGTCCATCCCAATACTCCGTCAGGGTATTGCCGATGGGAGTGATCGCGCCCAAACCTGTAATAACAACGCGCTTGAGTTCAATGTTTGTCATGATGCCAATAAAACAGGGAAACTGCCCGATAACGCAGAACTTGGTCGAGAAGACAACCGCTGATTAAGCCGCCGCTTCTGTTTTTGAGCTGATATAGTCCACAGCCGCTTGGACTGTGGCAATCTGTTCGGCGGCTTCGTCTGGAATCTCGATATCGAACTCTTCCTCTAAAGCCATAACCAATTCCACCACGTCCAAGGAGTCGGCGTTGAGATCATTGGCAAAGTTAGCTTGAGGGGTTACGTCACCGGGTTCAACTTCCAGTTGTTCCGCAACTATTTTTTTGACTCTATCGAAAATTTCTTGGTTCATTTACTTGTATACCTCAACCGACTTGCTAGAACGTTATCAAGTTATGTTACTTGGTTCCTTTGCATTTTCTCATCTTATCCGAAAGGGGGATCATCAAACCCATCGGTAGTCGCTTCTCCAACTGGCATCCAGTTGGGCTAATCATCATATCATGTTCATGGTACTTGCGAAGAGAGAAGTAAGCTACGTGGTACTCCTTCGTCTTCAAGCAAACTACGTGGCAATCAACCATGAACATCAACACTCTGATTCTGTTCACTGCATTTACTGTCATTCCCTTACAGACCATGGGGTTCGTTTTGGGGAAGCTAGCGATCGCTGCCCTGGGTGCCTGTCTCCTCTATGTCCTCTTATTTTATGGGCTACGCTCCATTTTTCGGAAGTTTGAGAGCGATATTGCCCTCGTCACCCTGAATGTCTCCGCCTATCCCATCCTGAGCATTTTCATTCTGGTCAGTTTAAAGGTTTCCTTTGCCGATCTTGATTCTGGGGATACCATCGGCTGGTTTGATCGCCTGTTGACTGCTGGCATTATTGTGGCAATTAGTTATTGGTTGATCCAGTTATTTATTCAAGTTTTTGTCTACTACCTCAAAGATTACGCCCGACAAACAGAAGCGATGTGGGACAACGTGCTGCTGCCTCTCCTTGAAGGGGTTGTCCCGTTTGTGATTTTTCTGCTGGCTAGTGCTTTTGTTCTCCAATCCTTTGGTGTTGATTTAACTGGGATTTGGGTCACTTTGGGTGGGGCGACGTTTATTATCGGGTTTGCGGTTAAAGATATTTTAGCGAACTTCTTTAGTGGAATTGTTCTATTGATTGATACGCCATTTCAATTTGGTGACATCCTGGAGTTAGAAAATGGCTCCATTGGTATGCTGCGGAAGATTGGTGTGCGCGTGACTCAGCTTTATATATTTGATGATCGCAGTGAAGTCTATATCCCCAATAGCGTTTTACAAGGTCAATTAATTACCAATTTAAGTCGCCCGATCCCCCATCACTTCTACGCATTGCCGATAGAAATACCACCTGAATGTGATTTAGAAGAAAGTCAGCAGCTAATGTGGGAAATTGTTTTTGCTCATCCAGATGCATTAGGAGATATTGACAAAAAACTAACTCATATAGATGATTTCTTTGTTGTGGATAATTTAGAAACTAATTTTGCCTATAAAAAAGAAGTGGGTCGTCAGCGTCTAATTCGGGAAAATGATGTAAATCTTAAACTCGAAGATATTGAGCAATCGTTAGAAGCCCTGATGGTAACGATTCAATTTGCCGAAAAAGGCGGGCTAAATATTGAAGAAATTGAAACGATCCAACAAGAATATGAGGATGTTCTTCAACAAGTGGGTTTAGAAGTTGTGCAGAGACGGCAGAACAAACGGATTATCTTTGAATTAGAAGAAAATGAATCACAAGACACATTAATTGGTTTGGTGCGGGAATGGTATCGCATTTGGTTAAGAGATCCAGATTTACGCGATGAAGATCAATATATTTTGCCTGACGAATGGGAGCGAAAAATTGAACTGTTAAAACGACGATTTCAACGAGTTTTTCAGAAAATTAGTAATCCTCATCGGGAAGAAACGCGGCTCGATGATTATGTCATGGATTTAGTGAAATGGTTGCGGGAGCGATTTAAACAAGCTAGAAGTCAACGGCAAGAACCGAAAATTAGGATGAAGGGAACATCCCAATATGAGGGATTTACCTTAATTAAATTCACCATTGAATTCTATTTGGATAATGCCAAATTAGAAGACTTTAGACGGGGTAGCCGCGTAAGTAGCGAAATTTATCAAGAAGTGATGCGACATGTTAAAGATAGTTATCCACCCGTTAAACCCTGAATAAGTCGTACTTTCATTAAAGTTAACGGTTGAAATTAGGAAGGAACAGGCAACAGTAAGGATTTGAGGAACTTTTGTCGAAAGGGATGAGTCTAGTGGCTCATCGTTTTCATCTGTAGCTATATAGCTTTTGTATAAAAGACTTTAGCTTAGGGATTAAGTCAGCAACCCTGATCTTAAGTATCTGCAAATCTTATGAAGTTAAACCAGAGAGTCAGATTGATGGGTATGGCATTAGCTATTGTAACACTAGGCTGTTCAGCAACATCTCAAACGAGGGGTGACGCAGCCATTCGTACTGATCAATTAATTTACCATGCCGAGATTGTGAATGATTCTCGACCAGCCGTTCAACTGAAAACAGAATTATTGCCGTTGTCGGAACGTATGTCCAATGAATTTACAATTGTAAATGACGCTGATTAAGGAAATACGATTAGACAAATTCTCCCCGATTTAAGAGGATGGCGCAAAATCTCTTATGAAATACTCTTTGATATGATATCCGCTTAAACAGGAGGAGAGGGCGACCCGATCAAATTGAGTGAATTACTGTTGTTAATTGATGCAAGCGGGTCGCCTCTACACGACTCCTACAGGTGTTTCATGTTTAAGCCTTTCTACCCCTAATCTTTGGTTCTGGGCGTACCATTGGCGGCGACAACCTCATCTCTGGGATTTTTTAGTAATCCGGTTAAGAGAGAGGCGGGATGCTGTTGATGGGGCCAAGCAAAGGCGTGACGAAAGGCGGCATCTTGACAGGCTTGCATTTGCTCAAAATCAATCACATCTTGGGTTAATAAGTTTTCGTACTCAAAGGGTAACCGCACATTATTTAATCCGGCGTTATCGGTACAAATGGCAATGTCAACCCCCGCCTCGAAACAGGAATCAAAGACGACTTTAAGTTGCTGAATATCCTCCAAGGTTCCGGTTTTTAGGTAGGTCGTGGGACAGACTTCTAAACATTGCTGGCGCTGGGCGACATCGTTTAACAACTCTGGATACTTTAAGGGAATATGAATTCCATGACCAATCCGCATTAAATAGGGTAACAGTTCCGGATAACAACCGTCGCTGGTTTCGTAGAGATGACCGGTTGTATTCAGACCGAGCGATCGCGCATACTGGTAGAGTCCGACAAATTCGGCTAACCGTTCACTATAATGGGCATCTCCTCCTGCCAAATCCACCCCACAAACATAATCCTTCCTTTGGGCAGCAAGGTCAACAATTGCCTTATTCACGTCATAGGGAAGCCGCGCATGCATACAGAGAATCTGACTCGTCACCATCGGATAATCCTGGACTTGACTGGCTTGTCCAACAATCTCCACAATCTGCGCCATCTGATCAATCCGTTCCGATTGACTTAATTGTTCCGATGTGCGTAAATAAGGCGTATACCGCAGTTCTAAATAGGCTAAATTCTCAAAGATATACGCACCGCGAATTAAGCGATAAATAAAATAGGGCAACGTTTGCACCGTTTGCACATGTTCGACTAAGGTGTGCAGTTCCAAATACTCATCTAATGTGTTGCGCGATCGCGTGTAAAATTCCTCAAAGTCGTCATAGTCAGCAAATTTCTGGGTCAACGGATCAGTTTGGCGTTGAAAATATCGCCAGAGAATCCGAGGAACCACTGAACCCCCCAGATGACGGTGTAATTCTGCATATAATGGCATACAATCTCCTGATAATCGGGTCGTTTTCAGTCTTGGCTGGACAGACATGTCACCACGACTTAGATCAACGGTAGCCTTTGTAAAAAAAAATTGCAGCAACTCTAATTATTGCAACAGTAATTTACAATTCCCCTTTTTCCATTCTCACCAGCTAGAATAACCTCAAGGACTTAGAGAACTGGGAACTGGATGCCATGACTACCGCTAACCCTAAAAACAGCACTACCTCTCATCCCTATCAGTGCTATTGCCTTAACCCCGATTGTCAGCATCCAGAGAATCCGCGAGATGCTGTCAGTTGTCACAGTTGCGGTTCAGAGTTACTATTATCCGATCGCTATCGGGCAATTCATCCCCTAGGACAAGGTGGCTTTGGTAGAACCTTTCGCGGTGTGGATGAATCCAATCCCAATCACCCCGACTGTGCGATTAAGCAGTTTTTCCCAAAACACTCAAGCACCACGAATCAGGAGAAAGCGGCTGAACTATTTGAACAAGAAGCCCAACGCTTAAAAACTCTGGGACATCATTCCCAAATTCCCCAATTATTGGATTATTTTAGCCAAGACAAGCGTCAGTATTTAGTTCAAGAATTTATCCATGGACAAAACCTAGCCACTGAACTCGCCAGCGAAGGACCTTTCAGTGAATTAAAAATCCGCCTGCTGTTGCGCGATTTATTACCTGTTCTCCAATTTATCCATAGTCATCAGGTCATTCACCGGGATATTAAACCGGAAAATATTATTCGTCGTCTCGGTTATGGGAATCTGGTGTTAGTGGATTTTGGTGCGGCTAAGTTTGCTACAGAAACCATTCTGGAACGCACCGGAACGGTGATTGGTTCAGCCGCTTATACCGCCCCGGAACAGGTGCGCGGAAAAGCGGTTTTTGCCAGTGATTTATACAGTTTAGGCGTTACCTGTATTCACCTGCTGACGCAAATACCGCCCTTTGATTTATTGGATAGTCATGAAGATGCTTGGGTATGGCAGGATTATTTAAACGGGAACAGGTCAATCAGTAAACCCTTAGCCAAGATTCTGAATACTCTGCTGCAACGTGCGACCAAACGGCGCTATCAGTCGGCGGAAGCGGTATTAAAGGATTTAAACCCTTCTCAGCGTGGAAGCAAGAGAAAACAATGGTTGGTGGCGAGTACGGTATTGATTATGGGATGGGCGGGAATTCGGTATCTGGTATCACCTGTCACCCAGCAGGTTTCTACCCGTAACCCAGTGGTTACGAATCCGATTCAGGAGAAGTCACCGACATCATCACCGAGTCAAACTGGGGGACTTTTCGCCACAGTTAATGGACAACAGCAGGTATTCCCTTTAGAACATACCCAAGTCGCCACAAAAATTGCTGGGAATGTGTCGCGGGTGGAAGTTACCCAAACGTTTACCAATCCCTTTGATCATCCCTTAGAAGCCGTCTATAAATTCCCCCTCCCTGATGAAGCGGCGGTGGATGATATGGAAATTCAACTGGATGATCGGATTATTCGTGGCGTGATTAAGAAACGCCAGGAAGCCAAGCAAATTTATGAGAAAGCGAAAAAAGCGGGGAAAACGGCGGGGTTATTAGAACAAGAACGGGCAAATGTGTTTACTCAGTCGTTGGCGAATATTAAACCAGGGGAAAGTATTCAGGTGACGATTCGCTATACCGATAGCCTGAAATTTGAGGGCGGGGATTATGAGTTTGCGTTTCCGATGGTGGTAGCGCCGCGATATAAGGCTGGGAATAGTTTTGGTAGTAAGCACTTTAGTGCTAGCAGCGCTAAAGCGCTGACTACAAACAAAGCGCTGATGACAAACTCTGTTGGTAGTAAGCACTTTAGTGCTAGCAGCGCTAAAGCGCTGACTACAAACCAAGCACTGACTACAAACGTGGCTTATGCGGCACAGGTGAATCCTCCAGTTGCACCGCCAGGACGATCCAGTCATGATATTGATGTGACGGTGGAAATTGATGCAGGTGTACCTATCAGTAATGTGCGATCGCCCTCTCATCCGGTTACGACACAACAGACGAGTTCCACGGTACGGGTAGAACTGGCAGATCAAGAGACGATTCCGAATAAAGACTTAATTTTACGCTATCAAGTGGCGGGTGCAGATACGCAAGCCACTGTCTTAACCCAAGCTGATGAACGAGGGGGTCATTTCGCCACCTATTTAATCCCGGCGATTGAGTATCAACAGAATGAAATTGTCCCCAAGGATGTAGTATTCCTCGTCGATACCTCTGGATCACAATCGGGTTCCCCCATTGTCCAATCCAAGGAATTGATGCGCCAGTTTATCCAGGGATTGAATCCCCAGGATACGTTTACGATTATTGATTTTGCTAATAGTACGACCCATTTATCAGATAAACCGTTAGCGAATACCCCTCAAAATCGACAAAAAGCCCTCAACTATATTAATCGCCTCAATGCCAATGGCGGAACTGAGTTAATGAATGGAATTGACACCGTATTGAATTTCCCGGCTGCACCTGCGGGACGGTTGCGGAGTGTTGTATTATTAACCGATGGGTTAATTGGCGATGATGAACAGATTATCGGTGAAATTCGCGATCGCCTGAAGCCGGGAAATCGCTTGTATAGTTTTGGCGTGGGATCTTCGACGAATCGCTTTTTAATTGAACGGTTAGCGGAATTGGGGCGCGGAACCGCCGAAGTGGTTCCCCCGAATGAATCAGCCGAGGGTGTCGCCAAGGAGTTTTTCCAAGAGATTAATAATCCTGTCTTGACGAATATCCAAGTCAGTTGGGAGGGGACAGGAAACGCGCCGGAATTCTATCCCCAAAAGGTACGGGATTTATTTGCAAACCAGCCCTTAGTCGTATTTGGACGCAAAGGCGATCGCACGAATGGCAAACTCAAGATTAGCGGCATTGTGGCAGGGGGTCAACCCTACGAAACCAGCTTAGATGTGAACTTTGACGAGGTACGCGGGAATGGTGCGATCGCGCAACTGTGGGGACGGGCGCGGATTAAGGCGTTAATGAATCAAATGTATGGTCGTGAAACCCCAGAGGTAGTTGAAGCGGTGACGGATACAGCACTCAATTATCGCTTAATGTCCAAATATACCTCATTTGTAGCGGTTACCGAAGAAATCCGAGTCGATAGCAAGGATGGTAAAAAAGTCGATGTACCCGTTGAGACACCTGAAGGAATGGATAATCAAGGAACAGATACACCATCGACTGGAAACACCGCTAGTGTACCGGAACCGGATCAGATTATCGGCAATCTCTTTACCCTGCTGTTATTGATAGTTGTCTTTGGGATCAAGCCGTTAAGGAAGGTAATCATAAAAATCCGTTCGTAGGGGCGCACAGACGTGCGTCCGAAAATTCCCCAAGGGAATCCCAAGAAATTGAATTAGGACGTTGTTTTGCCAATTTAATCATCGGGAATATTCTGTTGTCGAATTCGCCATTGTTGGCAATCTGTACCAGTTCATACAGTTAAGACGTGCGCCCGAAAATTCCCCAGGGGACTCCCAAGAAATTGAATTAGGACGTTGTTTTGTCAATTTAATCAGGGCGGGTTTCGTTGATAAGTTATCGGTTTCCCCATTAATTGAGTCCCTAAACCCGCCCCTACAAGTGAATGCGTTATTTTTTTCGTTCTCGTGTCGGCAAACCTGAAATACTACAACTATATTGCACAACCTAATTGCCTAGACTCATTTCGAGGCAGATTTGACAAAAAAACCGTTTAATGCATATTGTCCCTGATCCCAAACAGACGACTCGTGGAATAGGGATGCAACTATCCACCGATTATAAGAAGCGCGATCGCACTTAAAAAGACATAAAGTAATCTCTCGTGGAGCCAATAATTTGAGGGCAGAGTAGTGTGCGTCGATAGAAGAGATGTCATAAAAAGTAAGGATATTTCCCCCCTGCAACCTTATGGCAGACTAAACCAAAAATCAATACTGCAATCAGCGAAAATAGTAAAGAACCCTGTCCCAAATGCCAGTAAGCAAATGCCTCTTGCTCTGATAGGGCGACAAGTACCGCCATCAGCGCCACCCGCATCCCGTTAATCACAAAACCGATAAAAACGGCAAAAATGGGTAGTAAAACCTTCTGTTTTAATCCCGTTGGTACAAGAACTAAAAAAATCAAGGCAATGCCTAAAAGCTGAACCATAAGCTTTAAACCAGCACAGCCATTGTAAACTTCAATACTCCCCGTAGGTAAACTAACAATAACCCCTTCACGCTTAACCTCAAAGCCCAATAGCCAGAGAAAACCACTGGCAAACTTAGCGGTTAACAAGGATAAGTTAAGAACTGGATAAACCAGTTGTCTCCAAGGAACTGCAATAAACCCCAGCAGTAGCCATTCTTGATTGTATTGTTTTAATCCCTTAAACCCAGACGCTAGTAACGCTAACGCCAATCCTGACATCAACGGGAAAAGTGGCAGAAAAACGTCATCGTCAACTACGTTTGTACTTTTAAACAGAATCCCAGCTATCAGCAAACCTGCCAAACTACTGGATAATGGACTGCTGTGCCAGGTTATTTTATCGCGCTTCATCCACAGCAACCCTAAAACCACGCACCCAAACAGGAGGCTGGCGCTGAATAGATTATTATTATTGCTTCTCGATACTAACGTGAAATGCAGTGTGGTTAAACCCGTGGCGATACCCAATAACCAAAATTGGTTAGATTTCAGGGGATTGAGTTGAGTCATGATTCAGCAACTGAGAACTCAAGCGGCTTCGATGCAAATACCCATAAGTTAACACAGAAAAAAATAAATCCAGCTTTTCCTTTGCGGCGAAAGTATCAAACTGTAAAGCTACTATTTTCAGTCATCCCCGCAATGGTGTAATCTAGTAGCGGCACCATGATACTTTCCATGTCATCCAGCGATCTCTCACGCTGGCTTTTCTGAGATGGCGTGCCAATTTTTTGTCAAGAATCGCTAAAATACATGGCGGTTATCACCAAATATGTCCCAAAAGCCCAGCGATCTCTCCTGTTGGTTTCTTAGAGTTCGCCAGGATGGAATTAGCCTGAAGGTGAAGCGTTCCATCGGTGAAGTCGAGAAGGCTCCAAGGACAAAACCAAAGCTATTCGAGTTCCCTCCCCTTGGTAAGGGGAGGGTGAGGGTGGGGTCAAATCAAGGTCATTTGGAATTTATAACACTACAGAGCCACGGGCGTCGGACAAGCCACATTAGTTCCTCCTAGCCCACAATAGCCATTGGGATTCTTGGCTAAGTATTGCTGGTGATAGCCTTCTGCATAGTAAAACTCTGGAGCATCAACAATTTCTGTGGTGATTTCTCCATGACCCGCCTCACTCAGCGCTTTTTGATAGGCGTCTCGTGAGGCTTCTGCGAGTTTCTTTTGACTATCGGAATAGGTATAAATTCCCGAACGATATTGAGTACCCGTGTCATTTCCTTGGCGCATCCCTTGGGTGGGATTATGACTCTCCCAGAAAACTTTCAGCAATTGCTGATAACTGATCACCTTGGGGTCAAATACGACGCGCACGACTTCATTGTGACCGGTCATCCCGGTACAGACTTCTTGATAGGTGGGGTTAGGCGTTATTCCGCCTGCGTAACCCACAGCCGTAACAAACACTCCCTCTTGTTGCCAAAATATGCGTTCAGCCCCCCAGAAACAGCCTATGCCAAACATTGCCATTTCCATACCATCGGGGTAAGGGGGTTTGAGAGGATTGCCGTTGACATCGTGGTTGGCTGGAACGGACATGGGTTCTTCCCGCCCCGGTAACGCTTCTTCGGGTTTAGGCAGGCTGAGCTTTTTGCCAAATCCGCCAAATCCAAATAACACCATAAAATTACAACTCCGATTTTGCTGCTATATCTTTACTTTACTTAATATTTGTCATTCGTCATTGGTTATTGGTCATTGGTCAAGTCGGGGCGGGTTTAGTTACATCTGGGTGTAACCGAAAAGATAGTAGTGAAACCCGCCCCTACACAATTTCCCCATCTTCCCCATCTTCCCTATCTCCTCCTGCTCCTGATAACTGATAACTGCTTACTGATAACTGATAACTGTAAAGATTTAATGAAGCGTCCTGATAGACACCTTTGTGAATGTAGTTTTGTAAAGACCCCGGAAAAAGTCCTGATAGCTGTCAGCCGTCTGGCGGTGGGACGCTGAATCTGGATTCTGAACCCGGAGCATTCTACTGATTGAGGTGCGTACTACGATGATACTCCACTCGCTTTGTGCAACGAACCATCCCCAAAAACCCTTGAAGCTGATCATTTGGGAACCGGCTGAAATAACGACCGAGCGTCTTAAACCTTTTTACTTCAAAACCAACTATCTTTGTGAGAATTTGACAGAAGCGATGCAGATTCTGGCTCAAATCCAACATAGTAGTAGAGATTTACTACAACCCGCTTGACATCTTCCAGGGATGAAGACTGGAGATTCTAGACGAGTGTTAGGTGGGGATGCAAGGTTCAATTTCTCTATCTTCACTTTCCAAGGTGGGTTAAATTGTGGCATGATTTTCTCAATATAGAAGAGTAAAAAATCATGCAACCGAACTCGGCAACCCTTTTTTCCTGGCTATTCGGTTTCACCGCTTCGTCCCTGCTGTGTAGTGGTTTATCCGCTCAAGCCCAGACGCCAGACTCCGCCTATTATGGTTATATAACCGTTACTCCCTCTGACTCGGCTCAATCGTCTGGCTCAGCAACTAATAACACCCAACCAACCCTAGTTTTGGTTCAACCCCAAACTGTCGCCGCCACTCCAGAGGTAGCACAAGTCCCTGGAGTTAATCCCCTAAAAATACTGGGACGCAGCTATATCGGCGTAGGTGGAAATATTGGTCTGGATGGTGAGGAAACCAACTTAGGGGAAGGGTCTGTCGTCATTGTCAGTAAAGCCGGGTTTGCTGAGAATTTCTCCTTGCACAATGCGGTCATGTTTGGTGACGAAACCACCACATCACTTACTCTTAGCCTAAATTTCCCGATCAAGACTCCCGTTACCGGACAAACGATTGTGATTCCTTTTGTTGGAGGAGGTGTGCTGCTGCAACCTGATGATGACTGGGAAGCTGATCCGTTGGTTTCCGGTGGTGTCGATGTTCCCATCCCTCCCCGATTTACTGGAACAGTGCGTGTCAATGTGGCATTTCCTGAGGATGATGAAACAGATTTGGGACTGGTTTTAGGTGTAGGTTACAATCTGAAGCTGTTCTAATGGTTGATTGTTGATTGTTGATTGTTCTTTGGTGAAGGACAAAGGACGAATGACGAATGACGTAGCTTGCTTCTCAAGGGAGCGAGTATGACGAATGACGAATGACGAATGACGTAGCTTGCTTCTCAAGGGAGCGAGTATGACGAAGGCTGATTTTTTGTCTTTGTGCAACTATTCACCCAGCTTTAAACAAGGTTCAATGGTGGCAATAACGGACTTGGCTAAAGCAGTCAGATCATAACCTCCTTCTAAGCCAAATAAAATACGGTGAGTCACTTGCAAACAGTAATCTGTGAATACGCCAAAATCCTTTGGTTTCAGGGCGACGCTGGCGAGGGGATCATCGGCGTTGGCGTCGTAACCAGCACTGACGATGAGTAAATCGGGCTGAAATTCATTGAGAAATGGTATCACCCCCTGCTCAAACATGGGTTGGTATTCTGTGAATGTACTGCCTGATGGTATGGGTATATTCAGAATATTATTGTACGAGCCGCGTTCGCGAGGGTTCCCGGTGCCAGGGTAGAAGGGATACTGATGGAGTGAACAGTAGACAATTCGGGCATCGTTTTCCACCAGGCTTTGGGTGCCGTTACCATGATGAACATCCCAATCTAAAATGGCGACTTTTTGGATACCGGGTTGTTCTAAGGCATAGTAAGCCGCGATCGCCGCATTGGAAAAGAGACAAAATCCCATCCCCCGTGGACCTTCGGCATGATGTCCAGGAGGACGTGCGAGGACAAATGCCGGGTTGTTGCTGGTGAGAACCCGATCAACTCCATCTAACCAAGCGCTGATGGCTAACAGGGCAATATCATAACTGCGGGGAGAAACCCTGGTGTCGCCATCTATCATCCCTCCACCTTCATGGGCGAGTTGTTGGACTAAATTGATGTAATCTTGGTCATGAACTTTTTGCAACAGAGGCATTACCGGACGATTCTCTACAGGCGTAGGTAGCTGCCAATCAACTTGATCTGCCCAGGGTGCAGCGTTTAAGGCGTTGACAATGGCTGTCAATCGTTCCGGGCGTTCGGGGTGGAAACCACCGTTCTCATGATTGAGAAATTCGTCGGAGTAAATAACTGGAAACATAGGTTCAGCAGAATTGGCAGCAAATTAGTGCTTTCTATAATTGTATTATTATTAGTTCGGCATTGAATCGCCGCCGACAATTGCTCTGTCCAAAAAATACCATGAGTTTGCCACCATTGCTTAAAGTGCCACTCATTCCCATCTAGATTTAAATCTAGATCAGGGAGTTGTTGCTTGAGATCCTGTAAGGCTTCGCCTAACCTGGGGTCGTCGCGGCATAGCAGAATTCTGGAGACGTTAATTCGCCCAAGCGCCTCCTCAAGACGGTAACATAGCACAGTTTGACCCGATTTTTCCAAATCTTATCATTATTATTTTTCTCTAAACACGGTATAATTTAAAAAAATTTACATATAAATTGGGGAATCTCAAGCATTTCTCAATCCAAATTTCAATTAGCCGTAGGGTTACATTGAAAAGAACAGACCCGATCGCACATTCCGACTATCCTATAGAGGGCTAGGACATCAGCTTGGCAAACCGTTTAATTCGTTGAGGAGAACGACGAAATGTTTGGGATACAGCCTAAAATAAGCAAAACTGACCAACAAATTGCTGAACTTCAACAGCGTATCGATGAAGTCGAGAGACTTTGCGAAGCCACCTGTGATGAGATTCAAGACAAATATGGCGCGGCTATACTTGCCACTATCCTACGCTCTCATCTAATCAATTCCAGAGTGCCTAGTTCAAGGCATATTAATTCCTAGACAGGCGAACCACTCAATTGTCCTAACTCATCACTGAAATCCGCGATCGCTAATTAACGTCTGAAACATAGTCTTCGTTAATAGGTGCAATATATTTAACATTGGCACGCACGTAGCAAATGCCAGAGTCTCGATTAAAATTAATGGGACGGCGATTTTTCTTAAAAGGCTGTGCCACACTGGGAACAGTTTTGGGGTTGAACGCTTGCCAAAACCGTTCTCCATCTGCTAGAAATCCAACAACCTCTGATTTAGGATCTCAGTCTTTGTCTTTAGAATCCGTCACTATTGAACCCACCAATGGTCAATCCCCAACCCACTTGATGGTGTGCTTACATGGTTGGGGGGCTAACTCTCAGGATTTAGTCCCATTAGCCTTGGCATTAGACTTGCCCAATGTCCAGTTTCTATTTCCCGATGCTCCGTTTCCTCATCCCGATGTCCCCTGGGGCAATGCCTGGTATGCCTTAGAAAGCCAAGATAATCAGGGGTTAGAGGAAAGTCGTCAAAAGTTGATCGACTGGTTAACCTCTCTGGAAGAAAGTACAGGCGTTCCCCTATCCCGCACCATTTTAAGTGGATTTTCCCAAGGGGGAGCCATGGCATTGGATGTGGGGTTAAGATTACCCTGCGCCGCCTTAGTTTCAATGAGTGGCTACTGGCATGATTCGGCTCAACTGACGCGGGAATCGTTACCCCCAGTTTTGATCGTGCATGGTAGACAAGATCCGGTTGTGCCTATCAGTAAAGCGCGACACGCCAGAGATAATTTAAAGGCGTTGGGAATCGAGGTAACCTATCAAGAATTTGATATGGCACATCAGATTTTGCCAGAAGAGTTAATGTTGGTACGGCGTTTTGTGCTGGATGTTATTGGCTGAAAATGTTACTCGTAAACTTTTCACCCTCATCCCCTAACCCCTTCTCCAACCCCCCTCATTCCCCCCTGCGAGGAGGGAGGACAAAGGATGCTTCGCTTTTTTTGCATGGGAGAAGGGGAACTTACCGCTCTTACGTCGCCGTTGCTAATGTGCTACTATTGAAAATTTGTTTCGCTGTGAGTTGTAACTCTGGAAAGATAGAGGATACGAGCAAATCCTCTCCCCGAAATAATTGCTTTTGATACTCATCTTCAACTAAGTGGCAAATAGTGAGAGTTGGCTGTTTGGGTTTACCAACATACTCTCTACCACCAATTCCCAGATAGTCCACAATCCAATATTCAGGAATTCCTAAAATGGCATAATCTTCAACTTTTCGAGCATAGTCATTTTGCCAATTAGTACTGACAACTTCAACAACTAGCTTGATGGTTTTTCCTAGAGTTATGACAGGTTCTTGCTGCCACAAGGGTTCATAGATTAATTGAGTTTGATCTAAAACGATTACGTCAGGACGAAAGGCGGTATCTGTTCCTAAAAGTCTGATCAGACAACGATGGGGAATACAATAAGGATTATCGTGGCGGTCAATCTCAACGTTCAGCTTGCGCCCAACAAAAGCTGCAACTTGTTCATGGGGTCCTGTGGGTTCCATTTCAATTAATTCCCCATCAATTAGTTCATAGCAATTATCGTCACCATAGTGAGTGATGAATTCATCAACGGATATCAGTTTCGCTGGTGATTGAACCATAGTTAGGGTCTGCTGAATAAGTTGGGCTTGTGGGGGAAGGCAACAGGCAACAGTAGTGGACTGACACAGCTAAAATTGTGGGATAGATTTGACGGTTAACCCTGAGCGAAGTCGAAGGGTTAAACTGGGCGCAAGGATGGTGCCCCTACAATTCTAATCAACCAATTAAGGTGTGCCACGCCAGTAGAGTTGGTTATCATGAATCGCACTCCATCATCCTATCCGTAGGGTGGGCATTGCCCACCAACCACTCTATTACAGTCTGAAAACAAAGGGCAAGCACACAAGTTTACTTTCCATCCTCTGCACAAAAGTGCTGAGATTAGGCAGGAAATAACCCAACATTATAGTACAAACGTTTTAATCCTGATCACCCTTGCCCATCCTATTCAATCAACTTGCCTTGGGATGGTGCAAGCCTTAACTTATACGTTTCTAAGTTAGAGTATAGTAGATTACAAATACTGGATCACCCCCCATTTTTTGTCCTTACCCCTGAATCGTTTTTTGGGGGGAATTTCTCCACCAACGTTTGGAATCAACTCAAATTAGACCTGATCCGATATGTATCGTGATGGTGCTGTAGTCAAGAGGATGAGCAGCGGTTGTTCACATCACATCCCAACGGATGAGAGTCAATCAATAAATAGTATACGCTATGTATAGCAACAGTGACAGTCACTCTTTATCGCTATTTCAGGCACTGTTTAATCAAGCGCTCGACGCCATGGCGATCGCGGATGATCAAGGACAGTATGTTGAGGTCAATCCGGCGGCTTGTCGGCTGTTTGGTTTATCTAGAGAGGAACTCTTAGGATGCCGCATCTCAGATTTTACTGACTCGGAGTTGGATTTCCAAGAGGCGTGGCGTATGTTTCTGGAACAGGGACAGGTAAAGGGGGAGTTTCGTATCCGGCGTCGGGATGGGACAATCCGGGAGACGGAATATGCGGCAACTGCTAATGTGATTCCTCATCGCCATTTATCCATTTTGCGAGATATTACCGATCGCAAACAGGTAGAAGCCGAGTTGCGCCAAAGTGAAGAACGCCTTAACCTGGCTCTCGATGCGGCTCAGATGGGCATTTGGGACTGGAATCTCCTGACGAATCAGATTCGTTGGTCAGAGTATCATGAACTGCTGTTTGGCTTGACTCCAGGTACTTATGATGGCACATACGCGAAGTTTGAGGCTTGTATTCATCCGGATGACCGAGAAGCTGTTAAACAAGCGGCGAACCGTTCTCAGTTAGAACAGCATGAATATGATCATGAATTTCGGGTAGTGTGGTCAGATGGGAGTATTCACTGGATTGAGGGAAAGGGAAAATTTATCTATGATCAAACAGGTCAAGCGGTGCGGATGCTCGGTACAGTGATTGATATTAGCGATCGCAAACAAGCTGAAACCCAAATCTATCGCTTCAATGCTGAGTTAGAACAACGAGTCATTGAGCGTACCCAAGAACTCCAGTGTACTAATGACAACTTAAACCATGAAATTCAGGAACGCCAACGCGCCGAAGCTGCGGTGCATCTGCAAGCTCAACAAGAACGGTTAATTAGTGCGATCGCTCAACAGATTCGCCAGTCTTTAGATCTGAATCAGATTCTGAACACCACCGTAACCCAAGTGCAGCAATTGTTGGCTTGTGATCAGGTGGTGATTTACCAGACTCATCGTGATGGTACGGGAAACCTTGTCGCCCAAGCCTTAGCCTCAGACTGTTCAGTTCCCCAGGAACATTCCCTGCCTGAATTAATCTTTCCCCCAGCTTGTCATCAATTTTACTGTTGCGGGGGAATTCATACCATTGCTGATGTCGAACAGGATGACATAGTACCCTGTTTAGCTGATACTCTCAGGCAGTTTGGGGTTAAATCCAAACTCGTGATGCCGATTCTGGAGAATGAAACCCTTTGGGGATTACTGATTGCTCATCACTATACCACCACCAGACAATGGCAGCCGTGGCAAGCTGAACTCCTCTGTTCATTAACGACTCAAGTCACGATCGCCATCCAACAAGCTGAACTCTATTCCCAACTTCAAGCCGAATTAAGAGAACGTCAACAAATCCAACAAGAACGCGATCGCTTGTTTAACCTCTCCCTGGATATCCAAGGAATTGTTAACTTCGAGGGATACTTTATCGATGTCAACCCCGCTTTCGAGAAAACCCTAGGTTTTACCTCTGAAGCCTTAAAAACCCAACCCTTTATCCAATGGGTTCATCCCGAGGATCGCCTAGCGACTCAGGCGCAAATGAGAAAACTGGCATCTGGGATTACAGTTAAATCTTTTGAGAATCGGTATCGCTGTCAAGATGGATCATACCAATGGTTTTCTTGGACAGCCGTACCGTTTGTGCAAGAACGATTAGTTTATGTGATTGCTCATGATATCACTGAACGCAAACAGGCAGAACAAGCTTTACAAGAGAGTGAACAACGCTTTCGCACCGTAGCCGATTTTACTTATGACTGGGAATATTGGCGAGATCCCGATGGCAGCTTTCTTTATGTTTCTCCCTCTTGTCAACGGATCACTGGCTATCAGGCTGAGGAATTCCTCAATGATCCTCGCTTACTTGAGGCAATTGTTCATCCCGATGATCGCCAGAGAATTACTGAACATATCCGCCAACAGTTAGACAATCCCCATGTCTACTCGACAGACTTTCGCATCATTACTCGCACCGGATCGATCCGTTGGATTGCCCATGCTTGCCAGCCTGTCTATAGTGAGGATGGACGATGGCTAGGTCAACGAGCCAGCAACCGCGATATTAGCGATCGCAAGCAAACCGAAGAAACACTCTATTACCGCGAACAACAATTTAGGGCGTTGGTGGAAAATTCACCGGATATTGTTGCCCGATTTGATCACCAATTGCGTCATCTCTATGTGAATCCGGCAATCAAACAAGTCACAAAATGTTCCACTCAAACCTTTATCGGTAAAACCAATGGGGAGTTGGGAATGCCGCCCGATAAAGCCCAGTTTTGGGATGAAGCGCTGCGATCTGTCTTGACAACCGGACAAGAACAACTGATTGAGTTTGACTTTCCCACCAGCAACGGGATGAAATTTTTTCACTCTCGCATCGTACCTGAATTTAATGCTGATGGCACAATTTGGTCGGTGTTAAGTGTTACCCGGGACATTACGGCGCATAAAGAGATAGAAGTGGCACTCCAACAAGCCAAAGACGCCGCCGAAGTCGCAAATCGGGCGAAAAGCGAATTCCTGGCAACGATGAGCCACGAACTCAGAACCCCCCTTAACGGCATTTTAGGATATGCTCAACTCCTGCAAAACGATACCAATTTAACCGAAACTCAACGAGATAATTTAAACATTATTTACCAATGTGGCGAACATTTACTCACGCTAATCAATGATATTTTAGATTTTTCTAAGATTGAATCCCAGAAATTAGAACTTGACCCAACTGAGTTTCATTTGCCAACCTTTCTCAGCAGCATCAGCAGTCTTTTTCGTCTGCGTGCTAGCCAAAAACAGATTGACTTTACGTATGAAGTCTTATCTCCTCTTCCCCAGAATGTTATCGCTGATGAGAAACGGTTGCGACAGGTTCTGATTAACTTACTTAGTAATGCCGTGAAGTTTACGGATCAGGGTAGCGTGACGTTTAAAGTTGGTTATGTTGAAGATGTAGAGACGTGCCATGGCGCAGGTAGTATATTTTGGTTTGATTTAGAGTTGTCTGATGTGTCCGACGGACAAGTCTCGGAGTCATTGTGCGATCGCCGACTCATTGGCGTTAAAGGACAACAGCAAACGCTTCTCATTGTTGATGATAATACGATTAATCGGTCTCTATTACGAGAATTACTCACACCGTTCGACTTAAACATTTTTGAAGCCGTCGATGGTCAAGATTGTTTACAAAAGGCAGTCGAGATTCAGCCTGATCTGATCTTAATGGACTTAATCATGCCGGGATTAGATGGTTTGACCGCAACGCGGCGACTGCGCCAATTGCCTCAGCTCGAAAAGACGGTTATTATTGCCATATCCGCTAATGTTTTCGAGATGACCCAGCAGGAGAGTTTAGCGGCTGGATGCCAAGACTTTCTTTCAAAACCTTTGCCAATCCAGCAACTCCTGGAATTATTGATTGTCCATTTAGGTGTGAAAGGTATTTATGAAGAACCTAGAGATTCAACAACTTTTGAATTGGAAACCAATACTACACCGCTGGTTCCGCCACCTGCTTCAGAATTAGCTATTTTGTCGGAATTGTTAGCAATGGGGGATATTCAAGGCATGATCGATCAAGCGCAGCATTGGCAAGACGTAAACAGTCAATGGATTCCCTTTGCTACACAAATTCATGATCTCGCTAGAGGCTTTCAGCTAAAAAAAATAGAGCAACTTATTAATCAATATACCTCGTAAACAAAACTTAACTTATAAGCCATAATTTTATAATTATAAGCTCTAATTAATCATCCATAAGGTATAAACAAAATACTATTGCTTATGTTAGGCTAATTTATATATTGTATCAATTGTCAAATATAAATATAATTTTAACCCGTTACCCTTTATGGATAATTCAACCCCCAAAAACCCCAAGCTGTTGATTGTTGACGATCAACCTCATAACCTAGGTATTTTGTTTGACTTTTTGACGCGATCTGGCTTCAAAATATTTGTGGCGTTAGATGGTGAAAGTGCCATTCAGCGAACCGAAGTCACAAAACCGGATCTGATTATTTTAGACGTGATGATGCCGGGAATTGATGGGTTTGAAACCTGTAAACGATTGAAACAAAATCCATCGAATCGAGATATCCCGATCATCTTTATGACGGCACTTTCAGACACAGTAGATAAAGTTCAAGGTTTTAAGCTAGGTGCTGTCGATTATATCACAAAACCCATTCATCAAGAAGAAGTTCTGAGTCGAATTCAGACTCACATCAAGCTCTATTATCTGCAAAGTCAACTGCAAACTAAAACCGAAGAACTTGCCCACTTGAATCAGAATCTCGAAGAAATTGTTCAAGCTAGAACTCAACAACTGATTGAACAAGAAAAAAACGCTTTAATCGGACGACTTACTCAGGGAATCGTCCATAATTTACGAAATCGTATTCAGCTTATTTTATCTTATAAATGTTTGGCGACGGGAGAAATGACCGAAGAAGCTGTTTCTTCAGAAACGACATTCGCTTACATTGAAAAGATGGCTGAAGCTGCCTGGAATATGAGTCAAATCCTGGATAATCTCATGCACAAGAGCAAAATGGATCACTCCTTGCAGTTAACTTTGCTGAATATTAATGATATCTTAAAAAAAGAACTCGATTTTTGGCAGGCAAACCTTCAATTTAAACACAAGGTTAAAAAGAAATATGTCTTGGATGAGCATATTCCCTTAACTACTTTAGTTTATACTGATATCTCCCAAATCTTAGATAATTTAATCAGTAATGCCCTAGATGCTATGTGGGATAAGGAAGAACAAGCGTTAACAATTATCACCCGGCAGGATGAAGACAATCTTTACATTGATGTCCAAGATACAGGGTGTGGAATAGCCCCAGACAATCTCTCCAAAGTTTTTGATCCATTCTATACCACTAAACCATTGAAGGGTGAGGAAAAACAGCGAAATCAACCCACAGGCACAGGACTAGGTGTTTATACTTGTATGCAGATATTAAAAGGTTTCGGGGGGGATATAAAAGTAACCAGTGAAATTAACAAAGGAAGTATTTTTACTGTGAGAATACCCAAGCAAAACAATGGATAAAACAGCAGATAAAGGAAAATTATTAATTGTTGAAGATAATCCCACGAATCTGAGTTTTCTGTTCACTTATTTGACAAAGTTTGGATTCAAAGTACGGGTTGCAACGGATGGAGAAACCGCGATCCAGCGTGTTGAAGCAGCTCAACCTGATTTGATTCTTTTGGATGTGATGATGCCAGGAATGGATGGGTTTGAGGTTTGTAAACGACTTAAAGAAAATCATTTAATGCGGGATATTCCAGTCATTTTCATGACTGCCCTTTCAGATATTTCTAACAAGGTTTATGGATTCGAGATTGGCGCTGTTGATTATATTACCAAACCGATTCAGCCGGAAGAGGTTGTTAGCCGCATCCAAACTCATCTGACGCTGCGAAATTTGCAAAAGGAACTGCAAGCCAAAAATGAACGCTTATTAAAATCCCAACGGCAAGAGAAGCAGCGAACATTAGAACTTGAAGAGGCATTACACAAGCTACAACAAACGGAAGTTCAATTAATTCAAGCGGAGAAAATGTCTTCGTTTGGCAAAATAGCGGCAGGTATTGCCCACGAAATTAATAATCCCGTTAACTTTATCTATGGCAACCTGTACCACGCCAATGAATATATTCAAGAACTCTTTGATCTGATTACACTTTACACACAAACTTATACTCATCCAACTGAGAAAATTAATCGCAAAATTCAGGCGATTGAACTAGATTTTATCCAATCTGATTTACCTAAACTTCTAGAATCAATGCAGGTGGGGGCTGAACGAATTCGCCAAACTGTATCTTTGCTCAAGAATTTCTTCCATTTACATGAAGCTGAGTTGAAGTTCGTCGATATTAATCAAGATATTAATAACACGCTCTTGCTTTTACAGTACCACTTAGACGCTAAAGCCGGACGACCGAGAATTGAGGTACTCAAAACTTATGGTAATTTGCCTCTTGTGAAATGTTATGCCAGTGAACTCAATCAAGTATTTATGAATATGCTGACCAATGCTATTGATGCTTTAGAGGAGAAGTATGGCAACCTAAAACTAGAGGATGATATGTGGTCAATTAGAGGGGATGAAGGAGAAGAGAGAGAATTTGTGCGATCGCCACTCACTCCCAATCAATCCCAAATCCCTACTATTGAGATTAGTACGGAGAGTATAGACGAAGCAAAGGTTATTATCCGCATCGCTGATAACGGATCGGGAATGACAGAGGAGGTAAGTCAGAGGCTATTTGATCCATTCTTTAGCACCAAACCCGTCGGTTCTGGAACGGGTTTAGGATTAACGATTAGTTACCAAATTATCGTGGAAAAGCACCGAGGTCAATTATGGGTCACGAGTGAAATGGGAAAGGGTACAGAGTTTGTGATTGAGATTCCAATTCAATCTTGACTTCTCCCCCGGAATCGAGCGCGGGGGATTTTAAGCGGATACTACAGGACGGACTAGAAGCCGCGTCCTTTCGTTTTATCTTCTTAGAGTTCCAGAGAAAAACCCCCTTAATGAGTAAGTTTTGAAGACTTAACGGGGGAAATCCTCAGCATCAATACAAGTAGCTAGCGCACCCTCGACAGAGAAATCAATTTCGCGACTCAAACCAATCACGCATTCAGAAAAACGTAAGGGTAGAAGAGTGCGGCGACAATTTGCCAGCACCGAAACCGGATCAGATCCTTGAGTATGCTGGTTAATATCAACAGTACAGCTTGCCAATTCCTTGGGACGTCGGACACGCATACAAGCGAATAATGCTTCATCCGCCGCAATTGGCGTTAACTGTTCGATTTTCAGGACACAGAGAGATAAATCCTTGGGTTCAAGCGCCTCAGCACAAGTTCTGGCTGCATTTTCCCTAGAGATACCCGCACGCAAGAGTTCTGCGGCGCAGATTTGAAACTGATCGACACCAGCACTGACAGGAGTAGCAGGAAAGGCTAGGGTAAATAAACTTGCTGTAACGAGCTGACTGGCACAAATTTGCCAAAAATGACGATTGCCAACACGATTTTTCCTGTTCATAAGAGGTTTTCTGGTGAACGATATCCTACGCTAGGATAGCTGATTTACAGCCGTTTTCAAGCAGATGAGGGAAAAGGGGGAGCTGGGGGAGCATGTAGAGACGTAGCATGCTACGTCTGGGAGCTGGGGGAGCTGATCATCTCCTGAGAAAAGATAAACCGATAGGAATACGGTTAAAGTAGAGAAATAGGCTTGATCAGGACTTACACGGGAAATGCTGCAAGCAGAACAGGTCTTATGCGATCGCTATCACCTTCATCATCCCTTTGGCAATAACCCTGGACGCCAAACCTGGTTGGCGTTTGACCATTCTGTATCCCCGCCAGAATCAGTGATTGTTAAGCTGTTGGCATTTAACCCTCAGATGCAGTGGGATGAGTTTAAGTTATTTGAACGCGAAGCCGAGGTTCTTCAACAGCTCACTCATCCTCAAATCCCCCGCTATCGGGATTATTTTTCCTTGGATAGCCAGGTTGGAGAGGGTTTGTATTGGTTCGGATTAGTTCAACAATACATTCCGGGGGTGAGTAACTGTAACCAAAACCCTTGACACATCTACCCATTGTTGCCCATTTATTGGTAAGGTTCTATCCGGAGAGAGTTGACTGAGGTGATATAAAATAAGACGAACATTGAGAGGTCGAATCAATGGCTACTATCA